>NZ_JAGHEW010000341.1 GCF_017889095.1 Thomasclavelia sp.
AAACACACCATTGAAAAGCAGTAACAAAGAATATTGGATATAAAGATAACATTGGATCAACACTTTCAGGAATCATCCCGACAAATAATACTGCTAATAATTCTAAACCAATACATAAATATTTTAAATTTAACTTAGTTCTCTTTTCTAAATAAACAGCACAGACAATTGCACCAATATAAATTAAAAGTGCTCCGATCCGTAAACCAACTTCATTAAAGTTATGGCCTAAAATACTGGCAACCAGCTCAATTAAATTTGCTGTCTGGGCTGAACCAAACACGGACATGTGACTAAAGATTGCATATCCGCCGATAAAACCACCACATACAGCCATCAAAAAATGTAACTTAACTTCAAATTTGTCTTTCTTGTCCATTAAATTTTCGCTTCCTTTTAACCGAAGTTATTATAGCACCGTTTTTTGTAAAAAAAAAGTAGTAATAAAATTTTTACGGTATTAAAAAATATAGCAATATACTAATATAAAAAATAACTACCTCTAATTGAAAATAAACTGAAGTAGTTAAACTAAAAATCTAAGGTATAATCATTGATTGGTAATTACTTTTTTACAATTTTTAAACTCGATAAAATATCATATCTATATTTATTATTTGAAAAAATCAACCTGGGATGTAATCTTGACGATTTGATTGAAATATTCATATTGGCTTACATTACCGCGTTCAAGACAATGCTGAATTTTACCATCAACTATATAATATAATTTATTAGAATATGAAGCTACTAAACTATCATGACTAACCATAACAATTGTCGTTTTGGCTTCTTGATTTATTTTTGTAAATAATTCCATTAATTCCCTGGCACTAGCACTGTCAATATTTCCAGTTGGTTCATCAGCAAATAATATTTTAGGTTTAGTAATCAATGCTCTTGCAATGGCTACTCTTTGTTGTTGCCCTCCTGAACATTCGAACGGATATTTATTTATAATATCCGTTATTTTTAATTGGTTTGCAATCATTTCTAAAGCTTCTAGCTGATTTTTTTCAGGAATATTATTTAAGCGTAATGAAAATAATATGTTATCTTTATTTTTTAGTGTATCAATTAGATTATAGTTTTGAAAAATAAAACCAATTTCACTCTTTCTTAACTGGGCTTTTTCTTTTTCAAATAAGTTAGCAATATCTTTTCCTAATAAATATACTTTACCACTAGAAAAATCATCAATTGTGGATAAAATATTGACAAAAGTCGTTTTGCCAGAACCTGATGGTCCCATCACACAAATAAAATCACCTTTATTTATTTGTAGTGAAATATTTTTTAAAGCAACTTTTGGACTAGGACCATACTGACCGTATATTTTTTGTAGGTTTTGTACTTCAATTACTTTTTCCATTGTTTAATTTCTCCTTTTCTTTTTAGAATTAATAATAATAAACAAAATAACATTGGAATTAAATACTCTAAAAGTATCAAAAGTACCGTAAAATCAAAGTAATCGTAACTTAAAATGGTCATTAAAACAGTAAGTAAATAAATTCCTGATAATAAGCCAAAAATCAGAAAAATCATTAATAACTCTTTTATAATAATTTTACTAATTTCTTTCCAAGTCAAACCCATTTTATACATATTTTGGTATAAATATCGTTTTTCTTGAAAATCTAATTTAAAGCGACTATAAAGAGTCAACCAGGTAAGAATATTTGATAAAACAGCAATTAAAATCATTTGTAGAAAATATAAGAAGTTATCTTTACATGCATACATCATAATTGGTATTACGATAGTCGTAATCATCACTAATACTGCTAACATTTTTGACTGCTGAAGAAATAATGAAACATCTCCATATATTACATAATCCAACGGTTTTAATCTTTTGGTATCAATTCGTGCTTGTAGATAATTAGGGACAACATAATAAAATAAACCATAAGCTCCAACTGCTCCTAATAACGACATTATTGCCATTTCAAAATCAATTTTCTTACCTTGAAATAAGATTATAATTCCTAAAAAATAAAGTATTAAAAAGATATAGCTTGGCATTTTAAATATTCTTTTATCAGTTTTATAAGCGATAATATTATGAGCTTCGATCATTTCTGATAACTTAATTTGATTAATAAAATATAAATCTAAAAAAATCATGATAATTAAAGTAAGCAATAATAGAATAAAACATTCATAAAACACAACCGGTGCAATATAAAATACACTTTTATTTATTGATAAATAATGATAGACAACAAACTGAATTGCCGGGATAAATATTAATATCAATCCTCCTGCAATGATCGTGGCTAATCCAATAATAACACTATTTTGAATCAACATATATTTAATCATATCAGCAGAATCATACCCAGCTAGTTTAATTAAAGCGAATTCACGCGAAGATACTCGAATATAATACATACATGAATAGGATACTAACCAAATACAAATGACAATGATAAAGAAATATAAAATGCTCAATGTAGAAGAAATATTATTTAACAGTAAATATTCAATTTGCATATTAGGATTTTCAATCATATTAACGATTATTCCACTCATTGCAATAACTATTGATAAATTAATAATTAATGATAATGCTTTTTTACGATTGACTAATAACATCTTTATCGCCATTTTTATCATCTTGTTCATCCCCTTTCTTGAGTTAATATAATTATCTTTCCTATTTAAATTATATCATTTTTATTTTAATATTTAAATATTATATTTATTATTTCTTTATATAATAACAAAAAAGAGTATAAAAATACTCTTTACCATATCCTAATTATTTGTTCATATAACAATATTTCTTTTTCGCTAACCGCCCTGTTTTCATGATAATGACCAAAAAACCAGCGTTTAAAAGTAGTCTGCTGTTTTATTTTTTCTAAATAATCAGTTAAAAGATCAGCTTTATACATTCCATTAGACAAAATTGCCTGACCACTTGTTGAACAACAATGAGTGATAATATAATCAAC
>NZ_JAGHEW010000342.1 GCF_017889095.1 Thomasclavelia sp.
AACAGTTCTTGAAATATCATCATCAGGTATATCTTTGTCATAAGAAACTGTAAAATCCAGTGGCAAAGCTGGCTGATATGAGTTATAATTTTTATTGTATAATTTGTGTTTCTTATATATATTATACCAAAAAAACGTACGATTTTGTCGTAGGTTTTTGCGTTTTAGAGACTATAATTTATTTATTGCTCGTTACAGCCCCTTAATATTTAATTAATGAAATCTTTTTCTAGCTACTGTATAAGTACCAGCAGATAATACCATTAAGATTCCTAGTCCCATTAATGCTACATCATCGCCAGTTTTAACTGAAGTTGTTGCTCCTGGTTTTGTTGTATCTGCATTTGGTGTATCTGTACTTGGCGTATCTACTACTGGTTCTACTACTGTAGCTGTACTCTTAACTTGTTTTGATAACCATTGCCATGCGTTTAATTCACCTTCATAGCATTCATTGTTATCAAAATAGATCCATGACCAGTGTCCGTTATATTGATATGGAACACCAGTGTTTTCAGTAGTTAAATCTTTACCATCAAGGAAGAATCTTCCTGTTGTATCGTGTACATCATCAAATACTGATACGTGTACATTTTTAGCTCCAGCTTTTAATAATCTTTCGATTGTTGGCTCGCTACATAATGTTGGATCTACTGTTCCATCATTTTTAGCATAAGTGAACCAGATTGGTAAATCTACTAAGCTTTCGATTTGTTCATCAGTAATATATTGATCTTGGAATGCTTCACAGATTGGGAATGCTGCTGCAAAGTAATCTGGATGTGCCAAAATCATTTCCATTGTCATATATACACCGTTTGAACATCCACCGATGATGATTCTATTTGTATCGATATCTGGATTAGCAGCTACATAAGCTTCAATTAATTCAAATAAACTATCTTTGTAACAAGATCCAATATCACCGTTTTGATATTCACCATTTCCATCATCCATCCACATAGTTGGACATTGAGGTACTAATACATAAGCACCATCATATAAATCTTGGAATTCATCACTTACAAAAGCAGTAACTTCATTTCCTAATAGATCAATATAAGAATCATTTACACCACCAGCAGTACCTTCACCAGCACCATGTAACCAAATAACTAAAGCATTCTTTTTATCATCTTCAGCAGGTGTATAATCAGCATAGTTATAAACCGTACCATCACTAGCTACATATTCTTGATCAATATCAAAGATACCGTCTACTTGAGGTACGATCTTATCATCGCCTTTAAAATTGATACTTTCATCAATTGCTAAAGTCGTTACATTAGTACCGTCAGCTAATGTCAACGCACTGTTATTAGCTAATTTTACATGTAATTCATAAGTTTCGCACCAATAATTAGATCCAGTTCCTGGACGATAGATAAATGGAGAACCAGTATTTGGATCAACATACATTTCAATTGTAATAATATTTGAATCACTATCTACTTTATTACCTTCAGCATCAGAAGTATATACATTTAATACTTGACGATCAGTTGTAGCAATTTCTTCTACCATAGTAATCCAGTTCATTGCATTTTTTACTTCAGCAACTGCAAAATCATCTTTATCTAATGAATCAGCTGCAACTGTTTTATTTAAAGTAATAATTGTTTTAGTTACTGCAGGACCCCAGTCATCACCAATAACATAAACTTTTTGATCTCCAAATACTTTACCATCTACTTTATAATCAGCTGCCCACTTCCAAATAGAAGTACCATCAGCAGCAGTTGGATTATTATTTAATGTATAAATCCATGACCAATGATTACTATATTGTACTTCTGTATAAACACCATCTTGATCATAATCTTCTGCAAACATTAATTTTGCATCATCTGTTGTTTCATATAATGATAATTTATATTTATTATCAGCAGTTTCCCAAGTTGTATAATCAGAAGCGATTTCTTGTGCTACAGTTGTTTTAGTTGTTTCTTGACCTTCAGTTAAGATATCAAACATTCTTTTTGAACATTCATCTGTTGCTACAGAACTGTCTGTTTCCCCTTGGACTAACCAAATTGCTGTATCTGAATCTCTAAGTGAAGCTAATTCTGCATCAGTTGGAGTTTCACCACCACGTGCATCAGCTACATCTAAAGCAGGACAATTGATCATTGCTGCATTAAATAAATTAGGATAAGCAATTAACATTCTTGTAGTCATATAGCCACCAGCAGAGCATCCTGATACATATACTTTTTCAGGATCAATGCCTTTTTCAGCAATTACTGCTTTAATTTCGTTATATGCTTGTTTTAATAAATTTTTACTTTGAGCATAATACCAAGTATCTGGTGCTTGGAATGCCATTACATGAGCATCACCAAAAATAGCTTGTGCATCATCACTTGCCCAAGCAACTGTTCCTCTATTTGCAAGCATTTGTGCAACGTTATTTTGTGATCCGTTGTAATCACCTTCACCATTTCCATGGAACCAAACAATTAATGAATCATTTTTCCCTTCATGATATTGATAATTAATTCCATCTTCAACGATTACTGATTTAAATTTAGCTGTTTCACTATCAATAATTGTATTGTCGCAAGTATAGTTTGCTGTATAATTTGAATCTAATGAAGTTCCATCAGCAGCAGTTAAAGTAACTGGTTTAACTTGTGTAATCGTATATTCAATGTCTAATGGAATATTTCTTCCGCCATTAGCTAAATAAGTTAATGTAGCACCTTCATTCATATCCATATATAGTGTTACATATTGACCTTTTACTTCTACTTTTACAATTGTTCGATCTAATTCTTTAGCGTTATAGCTTGTTTCATCAGCAGGTACATTATAACTTTCTGGATTTGTACCTTTAACATGAACGTTGAATGTATCTTTATCAACATTCGTTACTTTTTTTGTTGCACCGTAGTCGATTACAACTTTTGATACAACTTGACCTGCATCAGTTACTTCTCCATATAATTGGCATGAAAAAGTATCTGGTTCAACTGCAGATAATGGTGCGCAATATGTAGTAAGGACTAAAGCCATACTTACAAATGCGGCAAATAATTTTTTAATTTTTTTCATTTTACCCTTCCTTTCTTAACTAAAATTCTAACATAAT
>NZ_JAGHEW010000343.1 GCF_017889095.1 Thomasclavelia sp.
CATAAACGACAAAGCAATTCCAAACAATATAATTCATCTTCTTTGGATACTGCGACTATTTTTCTTACATAATCTAAAATCTTCCGTTCTTGATCATTTTGCTTTGATAAAACACTAATGGCAAGTGATGAATTGATCAAAGGCAAAACATCTTTAGCGTAAACATTTTTCATTGATAAAGCATCAAAAAAGTTTATTTGTATCAAGATACCTAAAATTATTGTACCTGGCTGTCTTTGTTTTAACTTATGTAATGTTTTGGGATTAACAAAGATGCCATCGCCTTGTTTTAAAAGACAAACTTCTTTATTATTTTCATTATTGATAACTGTGTGTTCAATTTCTCCTTTTAAAACTAAAAATATCTCAAAATCATGGTGCCAATGATAACCAATCTCCCCATTTAAATATTCATCTAAACAATCCTGATAATATAATACCGGTAAAGTATTGAAGGGATATTCAATTTGTTCTAACAAAGTCGCATCAGTTACTATTTGTTTTAATTGCATATAATCTCCTTTGATACAATATTTATATTAATTGGTACAATTATAACTATACATAGCTTTATTTTGATATTAATATTATATAGCATTTAAAAAATTGTCAATTATTAAAGGGGGTATATAAATGAATCGCGAACAGAACATGACTATTGGTTCGCCAATAAAATTAATTATTACTTTCATGATCCCGCTAGTTTTAGCTAATTTAGGACAGCAGCTGTATATGATCGTTGATGCAATTATCGTTGGTCAGGGAGTCGGTGTTATAGCATTAGCAGCTGTTGGGGCAACTGATTGGCCATACTGGCTAGTATTATGGATCATTTTAGCTTTATGCCAAGGATTTGCTATTCCAATTGCTCAATATTTTGGTATCAATGATAAACTTCAGGTAAAAAAAGCGATTGCGAAAACAATTCAATTATGTCTAGGTTTGGCTATTTTACTAACTATTCTCTTTTTAGCTGTTGCTACTCCTTTGCTGCAAGCTTTACAAACACCTGATGATGTTTTTAGTGGTGCTAGTACCTACTTACATATCATGTATGGCGGGATCATCATTGTTATGGCTTATAATATGGCCTCATCAATCTTACGAGCAATTGGCGATGGTAAAACACCATTGATTGCCATTTTGATTGCGGGGATAACTAATGTAGCATTAGATTTGTTATTCGTATTACAATTTAACTGGGGAATTGCCGGTGCCGCTATTGCTACAGTTACAGCTCAATTTTTAGCCTTTTGTTATTGCTTTAGAGTTTTATGGAAGATGCAGCTAATTTCTTGGGAACATGAAATTTGGGAAAAAGATTTTTCACTAATTAAAAAATTATGTTCTTTAGGTTTCCCTTTAGCCTTGCAGCATGTTTTAATTGCCGTTGGCGGAATGATTTTCCAATCAGCCATCAACCAGCAAGGTTTTATCTTTATTGCCGGTTTTACAGCTACTAATAAAATTTATGGTTTATTAGAAAGTTCGGCTATTTCTTTAGGATATGCAATGACTACTTATGTCGCTCAAAATTATGGAGCCGGATTATATGGACGGATTCGCCAAGGTGTAAAACAATCAATAATCATCGCTATTGGCTTATCAGTGCTAATTTCATTAACGATGATCATTGCCGGTAAACCGATATTAAGTTTATTTATTGATGCTAAAAATGAAAACTATTTCCAGGTATTAGAAATTGCTTATCAGTATTTATTTGTAATGAGCTGTTTTTTAAGCAGTTTATATTTATTGAATGTGTTTAGAAATATTTTACAAGGCTTGTCAAATACTTTAGCTTCGTTTTTATCAGGCGTCATGGAGTTTTTTACCAGAGTCTTCGTTGCTTTGGTATTGGTTAATTACTTTGATAGTGATATTTTATTTTTGGGAGAACCTGGAGCCTGGATCATGGCCATGCTTATATTAATAATTATGGGCATTAAAAGAATTAAAGCTTTACCTAAATAACAAGATACTAATTTTTACTCTAAAAAAGGAAATGATTTCAATATTATCATTTCCTCTTTTGTCTTCATCTTATTTATTATAAAAATCCTCATACATTTTTAAAGCTACATCTAATACTTTAGCACCATTCATCAAACCATAATCACGCATATCAATTACATCAAACGGTACTTTACCATCAAGTATTTTCTTTACTCCGGCAACAGCATATCTAACTTGTGGTCCTAATAATAAGACATCAAATTCTCCTAAATGTTGATCAATCGTTTTTTCACCAATTGCATCAACAGAAATTTCTAATCCTCTTTTTTTAGCTTCATCTTTCATTTTGTTCATTAATAAGCTAGTTGACATTCCACCAGCACATGCTAACATAATTCTAATCATTTTCTTTTCCTCCTATAAATCACTTAAATCTTCGCCATTGGATTTAATTACTTTTTGATACCAGTAAAATGAATCTTTACGATATCGTTTTAATGTTTTTAAATCAAATTCATCTCGATCTACATAAATAAATCCATATCTTTTCTTCATTCCTTCATGGGTTGAAATCAGATCAATTGCTGACCAAGGATTATATCCCATCATTTCAACACCATCACTAATAGCTAATTGAATTTGTTTAATGTGTTCTTGTAAATATTTAATTCGATATTGATCATGTACTTTACCATCACTAGTTAAAGTATCATAAGCACCTAAACCATTTTCTGTCACTAATAACGGTAAGTGATAACGTGAATACATTTCTCGCATTGTAGCTCGAAAACCAACCGGATCAATTTCCCAGCCAAATTCGGTTTTCATTAAATTAGGGTTATGATATCCTTTATAAACCCCAGCTTCTCCACGGTCTGACTGTTGATCGGCAGCAGGATCGATTTCTTCTGTTCCATCACTTTCTTCAGCCGTTGAAGTTGTATAATAATTAAAACCGATAAAATCCGGATGCGCTTCTTTTAACACTTCTTTATCACCAGGAGCAAAAGTCGGACAAGCATCATGTTCTTCTAAATAAGCCCATACTAGATTATTATAAACACCATAAACAGCCATATCTAAATATAACCAGTTTCTAATTGCATTATAATTTTGCGCTGCCAAAACATCGGCTGGTTTACATGATGCCGGATAGACTAATCCAATATTAGGAGCCGGACCGATTTTAGCATCCGGTAACATTTCATGACATAAAACCATTGCTTTAGCCTGAGCTACTAACTGATGATGATTTTGTTGATAAATTTCTTTCGTTAGATTAGCAGTATCTTCAGGTACAATTAAAGTTCCAATTGTTTTACCAACCAAAGTTAACATATTTTGTTCATTAATCGTTAACCAGTATTTCACCCGATCACCAAAGTTTTCAAATAATACTTTCGCAAAATTGACAAACCAGTTAACAGAATCCGGGTTAGACCAGGAACCTCTTTTATCTAGCATTGCTGGCATATCGAAATGGAACATTGTTACAATTGGTTCGATTCCATATTTTAAACATTCATTAATTAAATCATTATAATAATCAATTCCTTTTTGATTAACTGCTCCTTCACCCTCTGGTAAAATCCTCGTCCAGGCAATTGAAAAACGATATGATTTAAAGCCCATTTCTGCCATTAAAGCAATATCTTCTTGATAATGATGATAATGATCAGCACAAACTTTTAAATCTGATGTTCCCTCAGGAACAACCTTAACATCCTGACATGATGGTCCTTTACCATCTTCAAGATTAGCTCCTTCTACCTGATAGGCTGATGTACTAGCACCCCATAAAAAATCTTTAGGAAATGGTTTTAGTTTTTTGTGTAACATATTTTTTCCTCCTTTTGATTAAATTTTAGTTATTTTTGGTAAAAAGAAAATATATGAATAAAACAACGTATTTTTTTCTAATATTTTTATTAAAATCCATTTGCTATCATGATAAAAAAATTCTTTTTTTCTTTTTATAAAAGAAGTATTTGATGATACTTCTTTTATAATTTTTCTATTGCTTGTTTTGGAATCGCTCGTATGCCATTAAAAATGGTGTATAAATTACGATCGATACTACAATTGCAATTGCCTGGGAAACAGCACCCATGATATTGGCTCCGGTTGTTAAAAAGCCATATAAAATCGGTGGGGTCGTCCACGGTGTATTGATAACCGCTCTTGGACAGAATCCAATAATTGTTAAGATATAACCAACAATGATAGTTGCAATTGGAGCTAAAATAAACGGAATACCCAAAATTGGATTTAATACCATCGGAATCCCAAATACCACTGTTTCATTAATATTAAATAATGCTGGTACTATTGAAATTCCCGCAATTGCGCGGTTATCTTCACGTCTACCAAAAATCAAGATGGCAATAACTAAACCAATCGTGACCCCAGATCCCCCAAAATCACCAAACATTGATAACCAGGCCATCGCAAAAATGTGTAAATCACTGCTATAGGCATCATTGTTTTTTGAGAACATTTCAATGTTTTCAAGCATCAATGGTGTAAATAACGCTTCTTTGATTGCCCCTAACATATTTTGACCATGAATTCCAACTAACCAGAATAACATGATTAAAATATAAATAACGATTACTCCCGGAATTGTTGCTC
>NZ_JAGHEW010000344.1 GCF_017889095.1 Thomasclavelia sp.
GGAAGAAAGAATATTTCAGAATAAAAAGAGTGTTGGTGTAGTAGTTGATATGAGAAGATCGAAAATGATTGAAAATATTGTCTCATTATTGGCAGATAAAGCTATTACTATTGATGATTTAGATGGATTTAGTGAAGAATTAAAAGATGATGTAAAGGCATGGGCAAAAGCATGGCGAATTCCTATCTAGAAATAAGTCGTTTTCTATATCTTATAATAACAAATTAGAGTTATTACAGTTATTTTGGAATAACTTTAAACTTGCTATTTTTAAATTCTCTTTTTTATAAAACTATCGAAGGGATAAATTAATATGGAAAGATGTGCATTATGCAACAAAAAAATAGGTGGCTTAAATGGTAGAAATAAAATAATAAATACCGATCTTGAAATATGCCACGCTTGTTATAATAAAATTGAAATAATGTTGACAAGACTTCAAAATGCAAAATCACCTGATGAATTAAATGAAAGATTAGAGATTGTTTTAAAAGAATTAAATCAATATTCAACTAAAGATGAATACAAAAACCAAATAAAAAGATTTTTAAATAATGCTTATTTATCAATAAAAGCTGAATTTACTAATAAAAATATCTCGAATAAAATCATCGATAGTGAAAACGATCGAAAAGAATCAATTACTTATTCATCAAAGCTGATTGATAAAATAATCAATGATCGTAAAGAAAATAGTAATGCGGTTAATTTAACTGAAATAAACGATCAGTATGAATACGATGTATGTGTTGTCCATGATAAATTAAAAGGTACGATTGATATTGAAAAACTCAAAACTGTTTTATTAGAATATTCAGTATTAGGTTGGAGATTAAAATCAGTTATTCCCAATGTATCAAGTAGGAATGTCACTACAGTTGGTAGTCCTCCAATAGGCACTATACCTTATGTTAGAACTGAAGAAATTATTTTAATATTTGAAAGAAAAATTTCTAATGCAAAAAGATAAATATATCAAATTAATAATAATATTTTGCTGTTTATCAACTAAATAAGTTTAAATATGTAAGAAGGAATTAAAAAGAATGAAAATATTTGATAAATTTAAAAAGCAAGAATCAAATATGTATTTATATACAGAAAAAGAATTAGATTTGTATGAAAAGTATATTGAAGAACAATTTGGTGATTATAATGAAGTTTTTCATGAAATTGTTTCACCAGATATTCATTTAGATATAATAATTATTCCACCAACAGCAAGTAATAATTATTATAAATTAATTACAATGGGAATGGGTGCATATAAAATGAATGTCCCAAAAGAATTTAAACAATATGAACTAGAAAGAGCAGAGCTAGTTTTATATTTACCGCCAACCTGGAATATAAAATCAAATAGAGAAGAGGACTATTGGCCAATTCGACAACTTAAAGTATTAGCTCGATTGCCAATTCAATATGATACTTGGTTAGGATATGGCCATACAGTTTCATCAGATCAAGAAAATAGTTTTTATGCTAGTAACACCAAGTTTTGTAGTATGATGTTATTAAATGCTTTAAATAAGGATTATGACCAATTAGATTTTAAAATGGAAACTAAAGGAAAAATAAATTTTTATCAATTATTTCCACTTTATAAAGAAGAATTAGATTTAAAACAAAATAGTGATGCTAATACATTATTGGATTTATTTGATGATGAAGATATTGTACCAATTGTAAATATAGATAGAAAAAATTATGCTGCTAAAATAAATGAAGAAATTCTAAATTAAGTATTTTAATGGTTTACACACGAATCAATAAATAAAATTTTTAGGATTTTATTTATATAGATATTTGACGAAAAATGTATTTAAAAGCTAAGGAACGGTATGATCCAAAAGAGGTATCACCTTATATCTATGCCCAATATGTTGTATGTGCAATAAAAAGTGAAAATGGTGAAATATATACAGGTTTTTGTATTGAAAGCTGTGGTGGTGTTTTGGATTTATGTGCCAAAAGAATAGCAGCGCTGAATATGGATATTAATAGCGGTCAAACTGTTATAAAGCGATTAATCGCATTTAGAGATCGGGCTCCATTTGATGAAGGAAGTTGAATGCCTTGTGGTGTTTGTAGAGAATTTTTGATGCAATTAAATTAGAGAAATTATTAACAAACTGGTGGGGAATGTATCGTTATTAAAATAAGTAATCAAATAATAAAAAAATACCAGCAAAATAATTTGATTATTTTCCTAAAACCATTATTTTTCTAAGGAAATAAAGAAAAAGTATGAAAAATAAGCTAAACTAAAAGTTAGCTGGTAAAATTAAGATAAATCTTTGATTTATCTAGAGTTTAGATTGTTATGATTTTATCAAAATGGTTTATTTGCTATAGTTTAACAGTAACATAAGATGTATTTAAATGTAGATTTTGTGTATACATTTTCGCTAGGCATATCCGTTTAACAGTAACATAAGATGTATTTAAATCAGATTGTAATTTCTTTTTCATAGCCGACATATTTGTTTAACAGTAATATTTGATGTCTTAATAAGTAAACAAGAACCCAATCGGGTTCTTGTTATCTTTTATTCAACAGTAACTGATTTAGCTAAGTTACGAGGTTTATCAACGTCACAACCTTTTAATTTAGCTGCATAATAAGCAATTAATTGTAATGGGA
>NZ_JAGHEW010000345.1 GCF_017889095.1 Thomasclavelia sp.
ACATAATTGTTATTGCTGCTCCAATTGGTTCAACAATTCCTGATAATGCTCCGTATAAAAACGAACGGTGTTTAGATAATCCATTAGCCTTTAATGGCATAGAGATAATTGCTCCTTCAGGAAAGTTTTGAATCGCAATTCCTAAAGATAAAGCCACTGCTCCGGCAAATGTAATTCCTTCACTACCGGCTACTAACCCGGCAAATAAAACACCAACAGCCATTCCTTCAGGAATATTATGCAAAGTCACCGCTAAAACTAACATCGTTGTTTTCTTTAAATGACTTTTAGGACCTTCTTCTTGATTATCTAAATGCATATGTGGAATCACATGATCTAATAGTAATAAAAACAAAATTCCTATCATAAAACCAACTGCAGCCGGAATAAAAGCCAACTTTCCAAGTGATTCAGACATATCCATTGCTGGAATCAATAACGACCAAATTGAAGCTGCTACCATTACTCCTGAAGCAAATCCTAACAACGCTTTTAAAAGCATATTACTCATTTTATCTTTCATGAAATAGACACAGCCAGCACCAGCAGCTGTTCCAATAAACGGTATCATGACACCCCAAAATATTTCCACACTATCCCTCCTTCAAAATAGTTTTATTTTATATTTGACATTATTCTATCTTAACTATAATTTTTCTGCAAATGATATGCTAAAAAAGAAGCATATATGAAAATATCCTATAACAAATCTATGATATTGAAGATTTTAATGTGTTAGTAATCAATTGCGTAATAAATGATGCAATTTCTTTCGGTGATTCTTGCATTCCATCATTGATCCAATAATCTAATATCCCACTACTACCTTGAGCAGTATATACATAAATCAAAGCTTGCTTAGTTTTAGATAAATGAGGAAACTGTTCATTGATATAAGTAGAAAATTCAGCATAGCACATTTGAAAGATTTTTAACGGAAACTTAGTGTCACCATTTTCTGAAAATAATGTTATATATAATGACCCGTTTTCTTTCATTTTTTCAAGTACTTTAATTAAAGTTTTATCAATACCATCTAAAATAGAACTTCTCATTGTTTCATGTAATTCTTCTAAAATTTCTTCTTCTATTTTATCCATTAAATCATAAATATCTAGATAATATTTATAAAAAGTAGTTCGATTGATTTCAGCCATTTCGCAAAGCTCTTTTACCGTAATTTTATTAATTGGTTTTTGTTTCAACAAAGAAATGAAATTAACGCGAATAATCATTTTCGTATATCTAACACGTGCATCTTGTCCCATTTTATGATCCCTCCAAAGTCAACAATTTAATTATTTTTGTCATATTAACCAACATTTTTACAACAAATGTTGATTAACTTACATGTTGATGAAAATTGATGATTGTTTTAATTCCTATAAGGATTATACTAAAACTGTAAAAATAAAACAACATTTGTTGATTAAAATACATTGTGTGGATAAAGGAGGTAAGGCAAATGAATCCGGTTAAATTGATAAACTTATCGGATATTTGGATGGTACCAGTGATCATGTTGATTACAGCACTAAGTCTAATAGTTCTAATTACTAGTGTAAAAAAGAGTTTTCAGCTTATTAAACGTATCATTTAAAACTAGATAATTTATATTTTAAGGAGATGAAAATATGTTAAAAACAGTTTTTAAAATCATGAAGGCATCTACTATAACAACCGTTAAATTGATTTTTGATATCATAGAATTTCCAAAGAAATAACGATTATCCACAATTATTAAACATTTTATCAAAAAATATTTAATCAAAAGGAGAGTTTAAATTATGTCAAACTTATCATCAATTATCTTAGTTCCTGTAATTATCGGATGTGCTCTTGGTGGTACAGTAGGAATCTTGAAAGTTATTCACAAGTTTTTTCCTAACGCTAAAAACAGCGTTGAAAAAACAGAGGAATGGATTGAAAAACATAAGTAAAATAAAAAGAGGAAATTGATTTTCAATCCTCTTTTTAGATTAAACGTTTTCCACTCTAAAAATAGTACATCTACAACTCTATCTAATTTTATTCCTAATTCATACTAATCGCAGTTTCTGTTTTAACATCTTCCAATAGCATGATTAATTTAACTACTATTTGTTTGATATCTACATTTACCCAATTTCTCCTAGATGTATTTAGTCTACTTTGAAAAGCTCTATTATTCAATGTTGTACTAACTCTACGAATAATATCTTCCATATTATTTTCTTTCATTCCAGAATCCATAAATATATATTTTTTAAAACAATTAAGTAGTTTTTCTGTATTCACTTTATCACTTAAATAATATAAGTCAAAAATATCTTTGTATCGTCTAGAAAAAGTTCCAAACTTCAATAGTGATCGTAATTTTTCTGTAAACATTTGCTCTTTTGAATTCATCAATAAACTTACACCACTATCGTCTAAACAAACATCAAAACAATACTCCTCTTGAATAATACTCAAATCTTTATGTACTCCAATATCAAGCTTACTATCTATATAATCTCCAGAATCATCTTCTATATGAATATAAACTCTTTTTCCATGATAATCTTGATGTTTTAATTCATCTATTCTTTCTTTTATACTGATATTCACCCCAACTACACAATTTAATTTAGAAATGAATTTAATAATTGACTGGTCACTTAGAGAATATCTTATAAAATCAATATCGATATCTTGTGTAGCTCGTCTTATGTTATGAGATATACTTCTCATAACAACGCCACCTTTAATAGTAACATTATTTTTTAGAGAACTATTTGAAATTGCTTTTAAAATGATATCTTGACATACTTTTGCTTCAGCGTTTTCATCATCATATCCTTCTTCTTTTACTTTAATAATAAGTTCATTTAAATATCCCACTAAAACACCTCCATTTGAATTATATTTAGTACCATTTGACATTTTGGTGAAGCTATCGCTAATTCTTCAATCAACTCAATATCCAACTCATGAATGATTTTTCTATAAGAATCGATAATTTCTTTATAATAATCATATGGTAATTTATTTTTATATCTAATTAATTCAATCAATAAGCGCTCTTTGGTATAAATATTGATTTCTATATTATGAATTTTTTTCTTTTCTTTACCCTGATCTAAAAAATCTTTTGTAATAAAATACTGTTTAATTTTAGCATCCTTTATTTTATAAGCATCTTTACTTGTAATAACATGATACTTATCTGGTATAACATCTGTCAAAGAATGGTAATAAAAAGCCGAATCTAAAGTAAATATAGCATACGGATATTTTACAGTTATAACTTCTAAAAAAGAATAATTCTTAGTTGTTGAATATATACCCTTTTCAATTTTATATAATTTCTTTTCTTTTATCTTTTTTTTTATCATATAATCGCTTTTATATAACTCGATACATTGGCTATAAGACATTATCATATTATCACCTTTCTTTAAGTAAAAATCCGTAATTTTTAATTTTTTACGGATATATACTAAAATAAGTATATCATTTATTTTTAGTTAGTCAATAAAATCAACATATAGATAATCGTATATATAAATTACAAACCCAATAAACCTTTAAAAGAGGCATTATACCTCTTTAGTTTTTATATTCATTTATGTGACAATAACCGTTTTAATTTAATTACGAATTTTTTCCTTACCCTGATCTAAAAAATCTTTTGTAATAAAATACTGTTTAATTTTAGCATCCTTTATTTTATTAGCATCTTTGCTTGTAATAACATGGCAGATCCGCTATAACATCTGTCAAAGAATACTAATAAAAACCGAATCTAAAGTATATATAGCATAACGATATTCTATAGTTATAACTTCTAAAAAAGAATAATTCTTAGATGTTAAATATAATTCCTTTTCTTCTATTCTTTTTATCATATAGCCGTTTCTATACACTAAACAATATCATTTTTAAGTAAAAATCCGCAATTTTTATTTTTTTACGGATATATACTTAAAAATATATTATTTTTTTATTTAGCCAATAGAATCACCATATAAATAACTGTTTATATATGAATTGCAAACCTAACAAAGAAACTTTTATGCTTAACAACATTGAAAAATCAGATATTTGTTACTATCTTTATATATAATAAATATTTTAGTAAATGTTATCATAATGAGATAAAACTATTTTGAAAAGTAAAAATATTCATCAACATATAAGTATCGCTAATTTATTCGTAGTTTTTTCACGCGTAAAATCAATCGTATTTTTTTGCGCGTGATTTATGATTGATTATCATTTAATAAATATCAATTTATTCTATATTTCAAATCAGATATGGATCGATAACAATAATATTTTTATTTTAACTGATTAATTTAAGTATTGTTACTTCTAACTAATATTATTCTATTTATTATTAAGATTGACTTCATGATACTGCCTTTTTACTATTTTTAGAAAAATTCTTAAGTTCATCAAGGAATAATGAATATTCGTTTACGTATGATAATTTATTTTTATATCTAATTAAAGATGATAAAAAGTATATTTTTAACAGTTAAAAAACTCTGATCTAATAAGACCAGAGTTAAATTAATAATTAACTATGACTCAGCTTCTTCTAATTTCGATGTGCAATGAGGACATCTAGTTGCTTCTATATCTATTTCTTCTTTACAATATGGACAAATCTTAGTTGTAACTTCTTCTACTTCTTCTTTCTTTTTAGAGATGATTCCTTCATTAATTGAATTAA
>NZ_JAGHEW010000346.1 GCF_017889095.1 Thomasclavelia sp.
ATCAACAAATTATCTTGATATTTTTCCAGTGATTTTGGATATTTCTTTTCTTTAATTTGGGTTAAAGCTGTTTCAACTGTTTCATTCCATTTAAGTTCTATAATCATAGCAGGTTTATCATGATATGGAATAAAAACCATGTCTGCAAATCCTTTGCCACTTGGCATTTCTCTTATAATTGTATAATGATTTCTGGCATATATATAGGCAATAGATAATGTATACGATAAAGCATTTTCATTGTTATAAGTTAAAATAGATGTATCCAAATGAGCTTCTTCAATATATTTAGCGACCATTTCTTCATCCTGATTCCACGTTGCTTCCAATAATTTTTGGCTGTTCAATACTGCTTTAGTTGTTTCTTTCCAATCAGAGTTTCTAATGGAATTGACAAAAGAATCAATTACTTCTTTATTGGGAATGTAGCATACCTGATTTGAGTAACTGTATCCTAAATAACCAAGATGAATCAATAATGTCAATACATCATCTTTTGATTTTAAAGTTGTCATATCATTTTGAAATGATGACGTTTGTACAGGAACGTTTTCTCCAGCTAATAATTTAACGATATCATCTTTAAGACCATCAAAATTCATATCAATATAGACCTGTAATGCCTCATATGTTTCTGTAGATGTCCAATAGTTACCAAATTGCTTGCGCACGATAGCTGAAACGACAGAACGTGGTGAAAATGTTGATAAAGCATCTGTGATATGATAGCCGTCATACCATTCTTTCATTTCGTCATAGCTAACATCATATTTCAAACAAAGATTTTCTACTTCGTCTTCAGTAAATCCCATAAATTCAGCCAACAAACCAGGATCAATCATCGAAATTTCTTCAAACATGTTTAAAGCACTATGAGTTCCATACTTTTTGATAGGAAGAATGCCTGTCATATAAGCCATTTCAACATAAGGCTTATCTTTTAATAAGTTTCTTAAAAAATCAAGATAATTTTTTTGGGCTTCTTTATCATTTTTATACTCTCTAAAAATACAATCCCATTCATCTATGATAAAGATAAATTTCTCCCGTGTTTGACTACATATATCACTTAAAACCCTTATTAATTTTGTTTTATCAAAATACATTAAATCTTGATATTGTAAAAGCAAATCCCAAACAAGAGAATCATTGATAAGCTGAATCATTTGTTCAATGTTACAAGTTTGGCTTAAAAAATCCTGCATATTTAGATGAAAGACATTATGTTTGTTTAGATGAACTTTATATTGTTCAGTTTGGCTTATTTTTAAATGATTAAATATATCTGACGAATCGCAGCCTTTAGAATAATAGGCAACAAGCATATTGGCATCAGTTGATTTACCAAAACGTCTAGGCCTGGTTACACAAATTTTATTATCGGCAGTATTAATCAGTTGATTTGTATATTGAATGAGTAACGATTTATCGACATATATTTCCTTATTGTCCGCTTCTAAAAATTGAATATTATCAGGATTAAGATAGATTCCCATAAAATCACCTTCTTTCATGACATAATTATATCATTTTTAAATTAAATTATCATTTAACGCTGATAAACTCTTACTTTTTCTTATTCATAAATAATTATTTTTTCATATTTAAAGTAAAACTTAAATAACCAAAAGCACAAATAGTAAAATGGCAACTTACTATTTTATCCATTTTATTATAAACTTTTTATCTTGTTTATAATCATAGATTGTTTTTTTGTAAAAAATATTTGATAAATAACTAGCTATAAAGTAAACAGCTTCATAAATTAAAAATGATCAATCAATGTTAAAGAACATTAATTGACCAAATTTTAAACCTTTTTCAAATTTCTTTGTTTTTAACCAATCATAAAATATCGCTTTCCTTTACGAACTACTAATAATACTTTAATACTTACAAGAACGATTTGTAACCCTAAAACAATAATTCCAACTCTAAACATAATACGACCTCCGTAATTTTATTATAAATTAGAAGATCGATTAAATAACTTAATTTAACTTAATGTTTATTAATTATTTTATTGCCATTAATCCAACTTGCATATTAGATAGCCAAAATATTTCAACTACTTTAAAACCACATTGTTTAATAATTTCTATATGTTCAAAAATAGAAATTGGAAAATAATTTTGATTATATCGAGCTATATGTTTATTACATTCTTCTAAGCTTTTGCCTTGTTTAAATTGATATGCCTGCCACCGTTTTAAAAACAATTCTGTTCCTTGACTTGTAAATGGGGCAAAGTTTTCAAAAGTTATAAATATTCCATCATTTTTTAAGGCTTGATAGCATTTTTTAATTGCTTTTATTCTATTTTCATAAGTAAAAGCATGAAATACTAATATTGAAGTAACAACATCAAACTGATTTTCATAACTTAAATCGAAGACAGATTTGGTAATAAATGCAGAATTATTTCGTTGAAAACGTTCTTTAACGATTTCGATCATCTCTTTAGAACTATCACAAAAAACAAATTGATCAATTTCAGTATTTTTAAAAGCGACTTCAGCCATCTTCCCCGTTCCACAACCAATATCAAGCCAAGTTATCGGCTTATTTAAATATATTTTGATAAGATTGATCGTTTGGATA
>NZ_JAGHEW010000050.1 GCF_017889095.1 Thomasclavelia sp.
AAAAAACTAGCAAAATGCTAGTTCTTTAATTCAGGAATAAATTTATATAACGCTTTTGCAATACCGTCTTCATCATTAGAATCAGTTACATATTGACTAATTGCTTTTAAATCATCAACAGCATTAGCCATAGCAACACCTAAACCAGCATATTTTACCATCGAAGCATCGTTATGACCATCACCAAAAGCAATCATTTCACTTTCATGATAACCCATTGGTTTTAAAACCGTATCTAAAGCTTTGGCTTTATCAATACCTTTAGCAGTAAATTCAAAATAGAAAGGACCAGTAAACATACAGCTTAAAGTATCTTTAAATGGTTCCATCATTTCTTTATAATTTGCTTCAAGATATTCAGGATCACTAGTTGTTAAGATCTTATTGATTTCATAGTCAGCAAAAGCAGCTAGATCATCTACTTCACATAATTTATATTTACCACCACGTGATTCATATTCAAAAACATTAAATGGTTTACCATTAAAATTAATGTAGTTATCATAAACATTAGTAACATACATATATTCACCTTTATCGATCATTGGGCGAACGCGATCAAATTTTTTCATATGTTCTAATACTGCTTTACCTTCTTCAACTGTTAAAGGCTGATTGAATAATGTTTCCATTGTTTGACAGTCAACCACTTTACTACCGTTATAACATACAAATAAACCATGGTAACGATCCATTTGTAACTCTTTTCCAAAATCAACTAATCCAGTAGTTGGTCGCCCTGATGCCAAGATTAATTTAATACCCATTTTTTCGGCTTTGATCAAAGCTTCTTTAGTTTCTGGAGAAATCTTTTTTTCACTGTTAGTTAATGTTCCATCAACATCCATAATAATTACTTTATAATTGTTTTCCATTGTTTTCCACCTCGCTGCATTTATTATACTTAATCTTATTTTTAATGAGTTTGTTTTTTAATATTTAGAAAAAAAATTATAATTTTTTTATCAATTATTGGACTCTTTTTGATAAAATTATATCATTAAATAACTGTAACAAAGAATAAAAGAAACAATTCCATGATATAAACGACTAAAAAAATATTTTTTAAAACTATAATCAATACCATCTAATAAATTATCAGTTTGCATCATGACACTAAAACCACTAAAAGATAAATTAAAACAAATTAAACTATATACAAGTGGTGAGGCTTCAAATTGTAATAACTGTAAAGAACCGGAACTAAATTCTAAAACCCCTTGAATAATGGCAATAATAAAGGAATCCTTGATAAAATAGCTAAGACTATAACCAATAAATTGAAATACTAACATATATCCTAAAATAAAAATAAATGCATAACAAGAAGAAAAGATACTTTGTTTTAGAGCCGTGACAAAACTAACATGGGGCTGTTTTAGTTTGTTGATTGATTCACTAAGACTTTGAAATGAATAATGCTGTTTATATAATAAGGCTTTAAAAATACTTGGTAAAATATGGCAAAGATAAATTACTAATGGTATCTTTAATTGTAGGGATACAAATATAAAAGAAATTGAAGCAAATGAAGCAATTGATAATAGATGTTGTAATTCATCTAAATTGATATAATTTAATTCATAGGCTTCTTTGATCATTTTGACATTAGTAGGATACCCGCAAAAAAAAGAAATAAAGTATATTGAAGACATGATGGGTGATAATTTAAATAATGGTTTAAAGATAAATTGAATTAAATAGCTAAATAAGTTTAATAAGCCTAAAGATAAACATAAGGATATTAAGATCATAAATGGTAATAATGATGGTAAAAGGTTATCAATGACAATTTTAATTACGTTATTTGATAAAGAAACAATCTTAAACATATTAAAAAAAGAAAATAAAGTAATAAAGGTTACTAAGATCAAAGTAAAATAATAATTTATTTTTTTCATAAACTTTCCTTCTTGATATAGTTAAGGTAAAATATAAAAGGGTGAAAATATGAAAGCATTAATCGTTGGCGTAAAATATCATAACATGAATTATAATTTAGATAATTCACTTTTAGAACTAGTGGAGTTATGTAAAGCTTGTAATATTCAGGTAGTTAAGACCTGTAAACAAACTTTAGATAAAATCAATCCATCATTATATATTGGTTCTGGTAAAGTTCTAGAAATCAAAGAAATGTTACAAGGAATTGATATGGTTATCTTTGATGAAGAACTAACCCCATTGCAAGTTAAAAATCTTAGAGATCTTTTAGAAATCGAAGTAACTGATCGAACTGATTTAATTTTACGAATTTTTGAAATGCGCTCGAAAACAATCGAAGCTAAACTTCAAGTTGAAATCGCTAAAAACCAGTATTTATTACCACGATTAGCGGGAATGAAAGAGCATTTATATAGCCAGCAGGGTGGTTCTGGTTTTCGCGGCAGTGGTGAAAAACAGATTGAACTCGACCGTCGCCAGATCGCTAGAAAGATCATCCAAGCTAAAAATCAGCTCGCTAAAGTTGTCAAACAGCGACAAAATCAAAGACGGAAAAGAAAAAATCGAGAAATTCCCGTTATCGCATTAGTTGGTTATACTAATAGTGGTAAAAGTTCTTTATTAAATGCTTTTAGTCCTGATAAACAGGTGTTTAAAAAAGATATGTTATTTGCCACATTAGAAACAGCTACTCGTCATATTGAAATTAATAAATGTCCTTGTTTAATGAGTGATACGGTTGGTTTTATTAATCGCTTGCCACATCAGTTAGTTGATGCTTTTCGCTCTACTTTAGAAGAAGTAGTTGAAGCTGATCTACTGATCCATGTAGTTGATTCAGCTAATGAAAATTATGATCAATGTATCGAAACAACTAATCAGGTATTAAAGGAACTAGGTGTTAAGGATACGCCGATGATCTACGCTTATAATAAAATTGATTTAAATAAATACGGTTTTATTATTCCTAAGGAGCCATACGTATTTATTTCAGCTAAGGAGCATATTGGATTAGATCAGTTGGAAAAAAGTATCGGCGCTATCCTCTTTAAAGACTATGCAATCTATCAATTAATTATTCCTTATCAAGATGGTGAAGTATTTAAGTATTTACATCATCATTGTTTAGTGTTAGAATCAAAGTATTTAGAAACTGGGATTTACTTGAAAATATCTGGTCATCCAAGTTTGGTAAGTCAATATCGACAGTATCTATTAAATAGTTAAGGGGGTTTTACTGATGGATGATAAAAAATTATTTCGTTTAGATTTGTCAATTGCCGTTGAGGCTTCATCTCCTCAAGAAGCGTTTGATATTTTGGTGACAGATGAAACCTTACGACAGATTCGTGAATTAGTAATTAAATCAAAAGATAACATCCAAGAGATGTTTGCTAAAGAAGATGATAAACCGGCAATAATCAATTAGTTGATTATTGCTTCTTTTTTTGTTAGAATTAAAAATATTATTAATGCAAAGGGAGGTTTTAAAGTGAATTTACATGGACGGAGTTTTTTAACCTTAAAAGATTATACACAAGAAGAAATTAGATACTTATTAGACTTAGCTCATCAGCTAAAAAAAGAGAAAAAAGAAGGGCGTTTAGGAAATCGTCTGCAAGGAAAAAATATTGTTTTATTATTTGAAAAAACATCAACAAGAACAAGATGCGCTTTTGAAGTAGCGGGATATGATGAAGGGGCTCATGTTACTTATTTAAGCAATTCACAAATGGGGAGCAAAGAATCAATTGAAGATACGGCTAAAGTACTGGGAAGAATGTATGATGGAATTGAATTTAGAGGTTTTGAACAAAGTACGGTTGAAGCCTTGGCAACTCATTCTGGAGTACCAGTATGGAATGGTTTAACGGATGTTGATCATCCAACTCAGACATTAGCTGATTTTTTAACAATCGAAGAACATTTAGATAAGCCACTAAATGAAGTTAAATTTGTTTTTACTGGTGATATCCGTAATAATGTTTGTTATGGGTTAATGTATGGAGCAGCTAAAATGGGAATGCATTTTGTTGCTTTAGGGCCTAAAGAATTAGAAATGGATCCTGAAGTAGTAGCTTATTGTAAAGAAGAAGCTAAAAAAGCAGGTGGTAGCTTTACTATTAGCGA
>NZ_JAGHEW010000051.1 GCF_017889095.1 Thomasclavelia sp.
GAAACTTAGATGCATTATCATCATTAACAATAAAAGTATCACTTATAAAACTCTTCGTTGCCATAATATCACTCCTTCCCATTTATCAATTAATAATATATAATACTATCTTATCATTTAAGCAAATTATACTATGATAAGAGCAAATTAACAATTAATAGTATTATTAATAAAATCTCTATATTGCACATGTTTTTATGAATCTTCATCTCTATATAGATTATATACTTTTCATAATGATCTTTTCTCATCATAATATCGACTTTTATAATTTTCTTACAAATCTCATTATGATTTACAAACAACATTTTGGTAAACAGAAGGTCACTTCACATTATCTAAATTCAATAAAAAAAGAAGAAATAACAAAACTATTAAGATTATTTCTTCTTAAAAAGCTAACTTCTACTAACTCTATTTACCACCGGCGAAATTATACATTAATCTTTCTTTCATTTCTGTTACATCTTTACCAAAAACTTCGGCAATTTTAAAAGCAAATGGATATGGTGTTGCTGGTCCTTGACTAGTTACGATATTTTGATCAAAAACAGCGACATCCTCAACAAACTTACCGCCAATTAGCTTTTCTTGATATCCAGTATAACCAGTTACTTTCTTACCATCAATGACTTTAGCATCTGCTAAAACAGTTGTACCTGAACACATAGCAGCCAAATATTTATTATTTTCATTAAAGTATTTAACCATTGCAATAACATCAGGATTATTTTTCAAATTAGCTCCACCTGGTCTTCCTCCAGGTAATACTAACATATCATAATCTTTTACTTCATCACTAAATAATTTATCAGCTTTAACATACATATTATGCATTCCTTTTACAAAAGGCTCATTGAAATAAAAAGTATGACATTCAATCCCAGCTCTTCTTAATAAATCAACTATTGTTAGTGTTTCGCCTTCTTCATATCCTTCAATCATTAATACTGCAACCTTAGCCATCTTATTCATCCTCCTTTACATCAAACGCATTAAAATACACCATTCTATGTTTTACAGCCAAAGAATCGCCACCTAATAAATCAACTAGTTTATAAGCAAAGGCATAAGCTGTTGCTGGCCCTCGGCTAGTTACAATATTACCGTCAATAACTACTTTATCTTCTAAATATTTTCCAACTTGAATTTTTTTATCATATCCTAAATAAGCCGTATAATTTTTATTTTCTAATAAACCCGCTTTTTCTAAAGCTATTGGTGCGGCACACATAGCAGCAATATATTTATTTGCTTTATTCATTTGATGAAGAATTTCCATTACTAATTCACTATCTCTTAAATTAGCTGCTCCATCATATCCTCCTGGTAAAACTACCATATCATAATCAATAACATCTAAACTTAATACTTTGTCACATTGAACACTAATTTCATGTCCACCAGTAACCACCTGATCAAATCCAAACATATCACATTGCAGATTGGCTCTACGAATAATATCAACGATTGTAAGTGTTTCTCCTTCTTCAAATCCCGGTGCTACTAAAACTGCTGCTTTTTTCATTTTCGAACCTCCTTTAATCTTTACACCTATTATTTTAAATATCTATTAAATTCATTCAATCGATTTCCTAATTTAAGAAATGAAGTTTAATTAAGTCTTTTTTCTAACTATAAGCTATCAACGTTATTGTATTTAAATAGCTTTTATCATAAAATATTATCAAAATTATTTGGAGGATTATATGAAAATAATTGAAGTTAAAGATAGAACCCCTCTTTTAATTAGTCAATTATTAAAAGTTTGGGAAGAATCAGTAATTGCTACACATTTGTTTTTATCTAAAGAAGAAATAGCAAACATAAAAAATTATGTGCCTCAAGCCTTAAATAATATCGCCCATTTAATTATTATTACAAATAATAATGATAATCCAGTTGCCTTTATGGGAATTGAAGGTGACTGCTTAGAAATGTTATTTATTGCACCAAAGGAAAGAAATAAAGGTTTTGGTAAACAATTGATGCAATATGGAATTGAAAATTATGATGTAAAAAAACTTACTGTAAATGAGCAAAACCCTCAAGCAAGAGGATTCTATGAACATATAGGATTTAAAGTTTATCAAAGAAGTGAAATAGATGAACAAGGTAATCCCTATCCTATTTTATATATGAATAGAATTTAGGTGATAATACAAAAGGAACGCTCAGCGTTCCTTTTGTATTTAAAGTATTTTTAATAACTATATATTTATTAATCTTCGATATAACTTTGAAAACTGTTTTTAGTTAAAAAATCAATTGCTTCTTTTACAGCCTGATTTACATCAAATGCTCCATTAATCTTTTCATTAAGATATGAATAATCAGCTTGTTCAAAACTATGATCATAGTCACTACGCATTGATTTATAATAATTCAATTCAGCTCCAAAAGTAGAAATTGGCTGAATAAGTAAACTATTATAAGCTCTGATAATTGCTGAAAGAGGTACCTGATATTCATTGTCATCTAATTTTGTCATATCTACACATTGATATTTCCAAGTTTTCATAATTTCTTGCTTTGTATATTTTAATAAATCATATTCTTGATCAGTTAATGGTTTAAAATCTTTCATATAAGATACATTATCTTCTACCTGTTGTAAATTTGACATTCCAGAAAGAACTGTTAATACGCCTTCATAACTAGCGCAATATCTAATTGCATAACTAGCAGTGCTGGCATTTGGATCTAGTTCTTGCATCTTGGCTTTAGCACTTTGGGGCACATTTACTAAGGCGCCACCCTTAACTGGTTCCATTACAACAACTAAACAATTATGTTTTCTAATAACATCGTAACAAGCTTTTCCTTGAATAAACGGTTCTTGATC
>NZ_JAGHEW010000052.1 GCF_017889095.1 Thomasclavelia sp.
TAATCTTTTATG
The DNA here is from genome assembly GCF_017889095.1 of Thomasclavelia sp. Lineage (GTDB taxonomy): Bacteria > Bacillota_I > Bacilli_A > Erysipelotrichales > Coprobacillaceae > Thomasclavelia. The sequence continues at coordinate 13 of NZ_JAGHEW010000052.1, forward strand.
ATGCTTACCTTTTTTATTTTATCAAAAAGGAGAAAATAGAAATGAAGAAACTTGGAATTGAAATTGAAGATTTTAAAACAATGATTGATGATAACTATTATTATGTTGATAAAACAATGTGGATCAAAGAAGTATTACAACAAAAAATTACTTTTCTTTGTCGTCCTAATGGTTTTGGGAAAACATTAAATCTAAGTATGCTTTATTATTTCTTTTCAATCAAACAAAAACAAAATAATTATTTATTTAATCACCTAAAAATATATGAAGATAGAAAAGCTATGAATCATCAAAATATTTATCCCGTCATTAGTCTTTCATTTAAAAAACTATCTGGTAATAATTTTGATGATCTAGTTAAAGCTTATAAACAGTTACTTCAAAATTGGCTTGATCATAATTTACCTGATTATAATACACTTTTAAATTTTGTAACTTCCAATGATGAACTATTAACTGTTTTAAATACTATCTGTGATTATTTAAAAAATATTTATCATCAAAAGGTAGTTATTTTAATTGATGACTATGATACACCTCTATATTATAGTTCAATTAATGATTTCGATATAACCATGGAAGCCTTTATCAATCAATTAATTGAACAAATTACTAAAATCGAGAACTTATTTGTTGCTGTCTTTACTGGTCAAACAACTTTAAAAATTGAATATTGTCAAAAAATAAATCTAATTAATAATACTGTTTTTACAACAACTCCTACTATTTATTTTGGCTTTAATCAAGATGAAGTAACTAATCTTTTACAAACATATCAATTAATCCATCAAATTAATGATATTGAACAATACTTTGGTGGTTATTACTTTAACGATCAATTCATTTACCATCCACTATGGTTACTAAAAGGAATTTATAATATCCTAAATAATGATTCAATTGAAATCAACTTTAAACTTGATGATAACTGGATCAATCAGTATCTAACAAATTATAGTCCTTTAATCAAAACCGAATTAAATAAATTACTATCAAATCATACGATTATTAAAAAGGTTAATAAAAAATTATCTTATTTTGATTTAACTTCCCTTAATAATATTTATAGCTATTTTATTTATACTGGTTTTCTAACTGATGATAACAGTGTTAATCATTATTTAGCGCTCCAACATTTAAAAATTCCTAATCTTACTGCTAAACAATTTTATATAAATATGCTGACAAATTGGCAAGTTAACTATATTATTAAAAATCGAGACAAACTAATAACAGCTTTACTTAATTATCAAACAAATACTGCTCAAGAAATAATTAACACTATTATGCATTTTTCTATTTCACCACTGCACTATAGTGAAAAATACTACCAGGATATTTTAGCTTTATTACTAGGTCCCTTGATTCAAAAAATTGATAATCAAAATACTTTTTCAATTCAAAACTGGCAAACTAAACATATCTTAAAAACAATTTCGATCCATCTTACTATTTGTAACTATCGTGATAAATTTTTTGAATTAACCAAAAAGAAGATATGTAAAAATAATTATCAGGCTTTATCTTACGAATTATTGGTTTATCAAAATAATTGTTTTTTAAGACTTACAAATAATAATAAAAGTGAATTACACTAATACTCACTTTTATTATTACCATTATTAAATATTCCTTTATTTAAATTGTACCCCTTAATCAAACAAAAATATCAAGACCAAAACTGATGGGCTTGATATTTTTAATTTATAATAAAGTTTGTATTAATAAATATTCATTTATCACTGCCAAATCTAATTCAATAAATCATGTTCATTGACTAATTTTTGCAACTGTTCTTCTAACTCTTCTTCACTTAAATCAAAAAAATCTTGTAACTCAGGATTATCTAGTAATCTTTCAATTTCATCATCTAGATCAAAAGCATCAATTATGGCACTATCAATTTCTTCAATAACTCGATCTCGAGCATAATTGATTTGATTATTATCAAAAAAGTTTTTCAATAAATATAAAATATTCAAATTAGACATCTTGATACATTCCGGTTTACCATAATCATTAGAGAATTCTAAGATCAAAGCAACTAATTCATCAAAAAGTAAGTCTAAAGCCGGATTAGGTATTTCAACAATTACATAATTCTCCCCATCACTTATGACAGCATACATTTTTAACTTACAAGTTGCAAATGTTTCTTCAAAAGGTAAAGCAACAATATCCAGACAAACATTTGTATCAATAGTTTTGTCAGTATCAATCATTACATCAGTATTAAAATACCGGTAATAATCTAAATCATCATAAATATCATGGGCCAATAAATGACTAGATTGGTATTTTCCATTACTAACTTCAATTTCCAATATTTCATCATCTTGATTTTTTAATTCTATTTCTTGTAAACCAATCGCTAATTCCTGTAAGCAAATAAGTAAATCTTGACTTTCGTTAGTTTTAGCTAATGTTGGCAAATATCCGGGTTCGTTTTTTAAAACTACATACTTTCCTTCATTATCCAAAGCTCCTTTTTGTTTAAGCCCTGGTTCAAACAACAAAAATGACCAACAATGATTAAAAACATCATTGAAAAAATTGCCATCCCCTAAATAAAAACCTTCTAATAAATCGTTATAATCTTCATATAATAATAAACAGTAGCCTTCATCATTTCGAAAAATAACCCAATAATTAACAGTTTGACCAAGCAATTTAACTACCTGGAAATTATTAATCGTTTGATTATCTAAAATTTGTTCTATTTCTTGCATTTCTTGTTCAAAAGCTTCACAATAAATACTATCTTTTAATAATTCCTGAATTTCAAAATCCATTAATTGATAATTAATATCATCACTGTCAAAAGTTAACGAATCTCCTGGTTTTTTTAAATCATGACCTATCAACTCAACAAGATAATCATCATCCTCACCTATCAAATTTTCACCTCGATGTTTAATAACAATTGGATATCTTTTTACATCTGATACTATTTTTTCTACCCTGATCTTAAATTCATACGAAACTACATCATTATAATAACTAAAATTCAATCCTTCTTCTAAATGATCTTTTAATAACTCAAACTCGGAAATAATTTCATAGCGCCAGGAAATATCATATAAATCATAGTATTCACCAGATACCCAAATACACTTTTTAAATATTTTAAAATCAAATAAGCAGCGAGTATCTAAACCAAAGATAATTTGAATAACTTGTTGCAAATCTTTAAAAGTCAATTCCTCAGGAACAATCACTCGTCGCCAAATTATTTCGCTACTCCCTTTTACATTTATCTTTAACTGAAAACCCTTCATTTTACTTCTCCTTTATATATCAACATTATATCAAAGAATAATCATAATTAATATTACCAATAATCATAATTTAATTAACGCTAAAAAAGGATATAAACCAATTATACCCTTTCAGCCTCTTTATCGCGATAAAAGATCATTACTAAAATAATTGCTAAGATTCCCGCACTTAATTTAAATAAAATATAAACTAATACTTGAAAACTATCACCAATTCCCGCAATAAAACCTAATTGACCACCAAACACAAAAGCTCCGGAAACACTAAAAGCACCATTAATAATTTTCCCTTTACGATCCATTTTTGAAAATAACGGGATCATAGCAATACTAGTCCCTAGACTAAGCAGCAGACCAATTAAAGCGTTACTGTTAATACCCAGTTTACGACTTAATTTTAAAACCTGAGCCGGAAATTTTTTGATAATAAGATCTGATAAGATCATCGAACCACAAACCACCACGATCATTTTTAAAACAATAACTAAAGCTTCACTGATTAAACTCATACTGGTAATTTTTAAATCAGTAAAAAATAACTGTAAAATTACTAAACCAAATAAAACTATACTTAACATTTTAATTACATAACCAAATAAAGTTAACACAAATAATGTTTTTCGATAAGAAACTGCTAGAGCCAGCACCAAAAGTAAACATAAACAAATAATTGGTAATAAATTGATAACTAAATTAGGAATTTGTAACAGCCAGGCACCAATGATCAATACAATTGGTAAACTTAATATCCCATAAACTAAGCCATTAATAAATGAATCTAAATCATCCTGGTTAAGCGATGATAAAAAGATCGGCATTTGAAAACTAATTGTCTGTCCTAATGATGATGTTAATAAAATTCCTGAAAACAAGATAAAATCAATTGCTCCTAATCCCTCAACTAAAGAATAGCCACCCATATCTGGTGCTAAAATACTGCCAATAATAATGCTTGGATCAATTGGTAAATTAGCAGTTACTTTCGTTATCGTTTCGATATTATTTTGGATCAACGAAATAGCGATACAATAAAAACCAACCATACTCATCGTAATACTGCCCATGGTAGCCATCCCCCGATCAAAAGCAGCAGCTAAACCTAATTTATTGTTAAGCCCTTTGTCTAATAATCCTAATAAACAAAGGAACAACATAATTAAAATAAAGAAATTCATTTTAATCATTTAAAAAAAGCCATTATGGCTTTTTATAATACTCCCGAATACTATCTTGAACGTCAAAATAATTAATTTTCATTGCTTCTTTAGCTCGGTGTAATGTAGCATTAGCTTTTTCATTAGCTTTGATGCAGCCTTGATGTAAAACATCTAAAACATAATCAATATCAGTTTCTAGTTCAGCTCTTCTTTTTCTAATTGGTTCTAAGGTTTCTTCTAAAACATTAAATAAGAATTTCTTGATCTTAACATCACCTAAGCCACCTCGGCGATAATGAGCTTTTAATTCGTCAAGGTTTTTGTATTCCGGTAAATATTTTTCAAAATACTCATCTTTACAAAAACAATCTAAATATGTAAAGACCGTATTTCCTTCAACCGTTCCCGGATCTTCAATCTTAATATGATTAGGATCGGTATACATACTCATTACTTTTTGACGAACTTCTTTACTAGTATCCGCTAAATAAATACAGTTACCTAATGATTTAGACATTTTCGCTTTACCATCAATTCCTGGTAAACGCTGGCATACTTCGTTTTCCGCCAACATAATTTTCGGATTAACTAAAACATCTCCATAGATTCGATTAAAGCTATGAACAATTTCTTTTGTTTGTTCAATTAGTGGCATTTGATCTTCACCAACGGGAACACAGGTAGCATCAAAAGCAGTAATATCAGCTGCTTGAGAAACTGGATAATTTAAAAAACCTACTGGTATACTAGTTTCAAAACCACGTTGTTTAATTTCCTCTTTGATTGTTGGATTACGTTGTAATCTCGATACAGTAACTAGATTCATATAATAAGCTGTAAACTCAAATAATGCTGGTACTTGCGATTGAATAAACATCGTTGTAATTTTAGGATCAAGTCCCACTGACATATAATCAAGGGCTACTTCTAAAATATTACGACGAATTTTTTCCGGATTATCAGCATTATCCGTTAATGCCTGCGAATCAGCAATCATAATATAAATTTCATCAAATTCACCTGAATTTTGTAATTCAACTCTTCTTCTTAGTGAACCAACATAATGTCCTAAATGTAATCTTCCAGTTGGACGATCACCAGTTAAAATAATATTTTTCATAACAATCTCCTTCTTCCAATAAAAAAGGCTTTTATCCTCAAGGATAAAAACCTGCCACCTTGTAAGACACCATCATGTCCTTTTTCTTAACGCGAAAATCACGGCGCCACTACTCCTCGGTGGTTTCATTTTGCTTCTGACCAGGTCCATTCACCAATAACTTTATCTTGATTTCCACCAGCCATCAAGTCTCTATCATAAAGTTTTATTGATTACTCTTCCTAGCTAAACGAATTTAGTATAGATAAAATGATAAAACGGTTTGCTAGTAAATGTCAATACTTTAATTTAAATTTTAAACAAAATATTCTTGATAATAGATAATTCTAATCATATCCATGATCGCCATAAGCTGATAATTAAAACTAATTCCATCAAATCGACCAGGTAAACTAAAGAAATATTTTATCTCTTTTAAATTTTCATTTTCTAATAACCGATTTTGAGTAATTAACATCGTATCACAACGCTGTAATTGGCCTAGCGATTTATTTTGAATAAAATCACGCAACGAACGTCCGGTCGAAGTAAAGAATACCACAAAATCATTTTCTTTAAAATCATTATCAGGATCATAAGCATGATACTGAATTACATTTTTACCCAAAGTAATCAAATCTGTTTGAAACTCAACTGCAATACTGCTTGGAAATAATCCTCCAATAATTACAATTCTTTTAGCCTCATAAATATCATGACAAATCGAAACAATATTATCCATAAATTCATCATAATCATTTACTTCAATCAATTTAAACAAGTCACGATAACTAATACTTAACATTCTAGCTCTAATTTGATCATTTCTTAAAATATCATCAGCTACCAGTTTTTCATGAAACTGATCATAATTTTCAAAACCTAAATAATTTAAAAAACCAATTATTGTCCGTGGATCAATCTTGCTTTCCGCACACACTTGATCAAAATTATATTCAATCATTTTCTTATAATTTGCAATTACAAAAGTACAAAACTGATAATAGCCATCATAAAACAACGTTCCATTTAAATACTTAATAATTCTTGATAATAAAATATCACCCATAACCTATCAGCCTCCTATTAAACTTTTCTACACCATCTAATATATCACTATTTATTGTCAATTATATTATTAAAATAGAGATTGAAAAATAATTGTCACGCTTTATTAATGAATCAAATTTTATTTGAAACAATTATTTCATTTCTTCTTTGGCCTTAGTCATCTTCAAATATGTTTCTTTTTTATACTTAACATTTCTTTCATAATCTAATTTAAAATAACAAGTATAAATACAATCTAATAAATACAATAATGATAGTCGAGTTGAAAACGATGAAATCTTATTATAATGATTTTCATTAGGATTCATATATAAATTATAATCACTTAAATTAATCATTGATTTATTTGAAGTCGAAGAAATCAGTACAATTGGGGTTTTATTCTTTTTCAATAACTTAACTACCTGCTCTACTAAAGCTCCCCGTCCTTCAAAAGAAATAACAATGGCAATATGTTTTTCATTACTCGCTGCTGCCATTAATGATTGTTGATATTGTTCAACTGGAACATTGACAAAACGCCCAATCTCGGCCATCTGGAATTTAAAATTCTCTGCCAAATAAGTATTTCCAGCTGATGTATAAATATCAATATATTTAGCTTTCTTTAATGCCGAAGCAATTAATCTTAACTGATCTAAATCAATTAAATTATTTAAAGCCGTTAAAGTCTGTTCATACAATTCTTTCATTTTAACCGTGATTTGATATTGGGTTTCGGTCTGGGTAAACGGGTAGTTATAATCAATCCCATTTTTTTCCTTTAAATAATCACGAATTGAAGTTGATACCAATACTTTTAACTGGGCTAACCCGTTTAGATCTAATTTTTTACACAAACGATAAATCGTCGGAATAGAAACAAAACAAGCAGAACTAATTTCATCAGCACTCATATTAACAAATCGCTCGGGATTATTTTTCATATAATCAACTAATGTTTTTTCATTAACAGTTAAATCCGTAAGATTATCTAATTTACTAAAAATATTCACGTTTGCTTTCCTCCTTGTAAATGTTTTCCCTATGTATATTTTAAGATTTTAATCGCATTTAAGCAAGAAAAAAGGATTGTTTCCACAATCCTAATCATCTTTTCCGTCCCAACAGTAAGTACATAACTTACATTTATCTAAACCAATTGACTCAATCATATCGTCTAAACGATGATAACGCAATGACGTAAAGTTCGAACGACGGCGAATTTCTTCACACATTTTTTCATATCTTTCACTATCAGGATCAGCATATTCTTGTAATACTTCCTGACTAACATCTTCACCTTCTAAATCACGAATGACCCGACGAGTAATTAAATCTAACTCGGAACTAGAACGTGAAAAGTTTAAATACTTGCAGCCAAATAAAATTGGTGGACAAGCTGGTCGTACATGCACTTCTTTAGCTCCACTTTCATATAAAAACTCTGTTGTTTCCCCTAACTGTGTTCCTCTTACAATTGAATCATCAATCAATAATAAGCTTTTATCTTTAATTAAATCCTGAACTGGAATTAATTTCATCTTGGCAATCATATTACGCTGTTTTTGACTAGTTGGCATAAATGAACGTGGCCAAGTAGGGGTATACTTAATAAATGGGCGAGCAAACGGAATTCCTGATACATTAGAATAACCAACTGCATGAGCAATTCCCGAATCAGGTACTCCGGCAACACTATCAGGTTTAACATCATCACGTTTAGCTAATAAATTACCACAGCGATTACGCATTACCTCAACGTTGATTCCTTCGTATGTTGAAGTTGGGTAACCATAATATACCCATAAAAATGAACATATTTTCATTTTATCACCAGGTTCCTGTTTTACTTCAACTGAATCTGGAGTAATGTAAACAATTTCACCTGGTCCAAGATCTTTATAATGATGATAGCCTAAATTTAAAAAGGCACTGCTTTCAAAAGTAATACAATGACCAGTATCTTTTGCACCAATAATTACCGGTGTTCTTCCATACTTATCACGAGCAGCATAAATACCTTCACTAGTTAAAACCATGATGCTCATTGAACCTTTAACCATTTCCTGGGCGTGATGAATTCCTGAAACAATATCATTTTTTTGACTAATTAAAGCAGCTACTAATTCCGTTGGATTAACTTCACCTGAACTCATTTCTAAAAAGTGAGTTGTTCCATTGTCAAAACATTGTTTTTTTAATTCCTCTAAATTATTAATTCTTCCAACCGTCGTAATCGCAAAAGAGCCGATATGTGACTGTACTAATAATGGCTGTGCTTCATTATCAGAAATACACCCAATTCCTAAATTACCTTCAAACTCATCTATATCTTTTTCAAATTTAGTTCTAAATGGCGAGTTTTCAATATTATGGATCGAACGTTGAAAACCATCTTCACCATGAACCGTCATTCCCCCTCTTCGAGTACCTAAATGTGAATGGTAATCAATACCAAAAAACAAATCTAATACACAACTTTCTTTTGATGCAACACCAAAAAATCCACTCATTTCTTTTATCCTCCAATTTTTTCCACCCCTATTGTATCCTATTTATGACACTTTTGGTACAATTAATTCAAATTTAGCTAAAATATTTCCCTGGAAATAAAAAA
>NZ_JAGHEW010000347.1 GCF_017889095.1 Thomasclavelia sp.
GAGTAGGCGTTGCTAATGTAACTTTTGAACCAGGATGTCGTAATAACTGGCATATTCATCATAAAGGTGGACAAATCTTATTAGTTACTGATGGTAAAGGATGGTATCAGGAATGGGGGAAACCAGCTCAAGAGTTAAAACCAGGTGATGTCGTTAATATTGCCCCAGAAGTTAAACATTGGCATGGTGCTGCCAAAGATTCCTGGTTTGCTCATATTGCAATTGAAGTACCGGCAAAAGATGCTTCAAATGAATGGTTAGAGCCGGTAGAAGACAAAGATTATTTAGCTTTATAAAAATCTTTAGAAAGTTGTTTTGACAACTTTCTTTTTTATTGATTTTAATTATAATAGAAGAATTTTGTTGATTGGTGGAAAGATATTAGTAAAAACTGCTATAATAGTAGTATTAGAGGAGGGCAAATTAATGCTTTGCGATTATCATATACACACTGAATTCAGTTTTGATTGCAATTGCTTAATGGAGGATATTATCAAAATGGCAATCGAAAAGGGATTAGAAGAAATTTGTTTTACTGATCATGTTGATTATGGAATTAAAAAGGATGTTGATGATCCTGATTTTATTGAAGGTAAAGATGATAGTAATGTTAATTATCCATTATATTTTCAAAAAATTGAATATTTAAAAAAGAAATATTATCAAAACATTACGATAAAAAGAGGTTTGGAGTTTGGGGTTCAAGTTCATACAATTGATCAGTTTAAACAGCTTTATGATCGCTATGATTTAGATTTTATTATTCTTTCAATCAATCAGCTAGAAAATCAAGAGTTATTTAAACATAATTTAGATAAAAAATATAGTGCTTTACGATATTATCAGGAATTACTAGAAGTTATCAAAAAATATCATGATTATAGTGTTATCGGGCATTTTGATTTAATCAAGAAATGTTGTCAGGATGAATATTCTATTTCTAAATATCAAGATATTATTGCTGATATATTAAAACAGCTTATTATAGATAACAAAGGAATTGAAGTCAATTTATCATCATTAAAACAAGAGGGTATCTATTTAGTACCATCTATCAAGATTTTAAAAATGTATCATGATCTAGGGGGTAAAATTATAACAATTGGCAGCAACAGCTATGAAATGAATCAAGTTGGTAAATATATTGAGGAAATGAAAATGGAATTAAAGAAAATCGGTTTTAAACATTTTTGTACTTTTAAACAAATGCAGCCAATTTTTCATTTATTATAAATAATGATTAGAAGAGGTGAAAAAATGAGTGATAAAGCAGTTCAGGTTACTAAAACAATTGAAGATAATAAAACTATTTATCAAATTGTTCATGAACATTTACTAGGTGAATTAGTTATTTGGAATAACTTGATCGTTGAAGAAAATATTATTGATCAAACCAGTAAAGGGCACTGTTATTATTTGCATTATCTAATTAGTCAAGAGGATGATCAAGAACAAATTTTAGCAAATTTTAAACAATTATTAGTAAATTTTAAACAGCAGAGTTATGAAATTAAAGCTGATCTATCATCTAGAAAAATTTTGATTTGTTGTTCTAGCGGTCTTACTTCAAGTATGTTTGCAACAAAATTAAACGATTTTTGTATTCAAAAAAACTTGTCATATTATTTCAATGCAACAAGTATTTTTGACCAGGAAGCATTAAATCAAGAATATGATCTAGTTTTAATGGCGCCTCAGGTCCAGCATTATTCCAAAGGGTTAGCTAATAAATTTAATCAGCGTATTTTAGATATTGATGCTAAAGACTATGGCCAGTATAATTGTAATAATATTATTGCTTTAATTCAGGAGATTTTTCTATAATTCTAGGAGTTTAATTTCTTTTTACGTGAATTTGTTATATACTATAAGTAAGTAATTATCATAATAATATTAAGAAAGTGAGTAGATGCGTATGGAATTAATGATTTCAAGAATATTGAAATATTTAAATGGGTGTTTGGACGATGATCATATGTATAGAATTGGTAACTTTGTCATTGAACACTATACGGAAATGGAAAAATATAGTCTTGATGACTTTTTAAAAGCTGGAAATTTTAATGAAGCAGATTTGCTGGATTTTTGTCGTCATTTTGGGATTTACAGTTATAATGATTTTAAAGAACAGTTATTAGCGGATCGCCAAAGCCGTTTAGAACAAATTCATGCTCGGATGCTAAATTTTGATATCAGCAGTTTTTATAATTATTTAGATACTAGTTATAATAAAGAAGAACTTAGTAAGTTAATTGATGAACTATGTGATTTGATTTTCAAGAAAAAAAGAATTGTTATTATTGGGGCTTTATATCCTAGCAGTGTTGCCGTAGATTTGCAGACTGATTTAATATCATTAGGTAAAGAAGTTGTTGAATATCATTCATTTGATACTGAATTTGAGTTTAGTGATGATGATATTGTTATTTTCATTACGGCTACGGGAAGATTGATGGAACAAAATGTTAAAAAGTTAAAACCACAAAACATTTGTGAAGCATATTTGGTTTTAATTACCCAAAATATTAAATATCGTGAATATCAAAACGTCTGTGCTGATTATGCAATTGAAGTTTTAGGTAAATTTGATGGTATTCAATTTAATTATCAAATTATGATGATCTTTGATTTATTACGAGTTAATTATTATCAAAAATACTATCGTTAATTTAATAGACAGCTAAAAGCTGTCTATCTTTAATTAAGGAGGAGCTATGTTATTAAAACAGATGAAATACTTTGTAACTGTTGTCGATTGTCAAAGTTTTACCGAAGCCGGAGAAAAGTGCTTTATTTCACAATCAGCCATATCCCAACAGATTAAAGCTTTAGAAAGTGAATTGGGGGTGGCTTTGCTCAAAAGAAAAAATCGTCAATTTTCATTAACGCCAGCCGGTGAATACTTTTATCGTCATGCAAGCGGTTTGTTACAAGAAATTGAAGAATTAAAAAATGAAACGATTCGTCGTGGTGAAGACCAGGAAACAACAATGAGGATCGGATATTTAAGATGTTATGGCGCTTTGGAATTACATCATGCCATTGCTTTATTTTCTAAAACTTATCCCGAAATATCATTATCAATTGTTAATGGAACCCATGAGGAATTATATAATTTATTAATTACTAATCAGGTTGACTTAATTATTAGTGATCAAAGACGAGCTTTCAATAATGATTATTATAATTATGAATTATTGTATAGTGACTGTTATATTGAAGTGTCAAATCAGCACCCATTAAGCAGCAAACAAGTAATTACTTTAAATGATTTACAAAAATATTCATGTATTTTAATAACCAGTAAAGAACAGCAGCTCCATGAAAAAGATTATTATCAAAATACCTTAGGTTTTGCTAATAAATTTATCTTTGTTGATACTTTAGAAGAAGGGCGAATGATGGTTGTTAGTAATCGCGGTTTTTTACCAATTGAAGCTGTTGGTACTCTAACAATACCGGCACCAGGCATTGTTAGAATCCCAATCTATCATCATGATAAACCATTACAAAGAAACTATTGCGCTTTTTGGGCTAAAGATAAAACTAATTATTATCTCGAAGAGTTTGCTGATTTAATGCGAAAGTTATTAAAAGATATTCCCCCAATTTAAAAATCCTGCTTTTTGGCAGGATTTATTTATACGCATTAAAATGCCTGGCAGCTAAAACCATCTGTCCTAAAAGATTATATTCTTTTAATGAATCAATTAAAACAATTGGCGGAATATATTTTTCGGGAAGATATTTTTTAGTTTTATTTAATAGCTCATCACTGTCTTTTAAAAAGTATGATGAAATAATAATTGTTTCAGGATCGAGCATAGCAATAATACAGGTAACTGTTTTAGCCATCATTTCAATTGAATCATCTAATATTTTAGTTTTATCATTTTCAAATGAAACAATATCAATTGGTAAATATTTCATTTCACCAGCAATATTCTTCCTACCGGTAAGCAATTGACCATTAACAATATTGCCAATACCGCCATAACGTCCCATCAAAGGAATAAACATGAATGAAAGTGATGAGTATTGATCCTGGCTAACATAATAACCAGCAGCGATACAATTTACATCATTACTGATTAAAAACTGGTAAGGATATTTTTTAGTAAGATAATGCATGATATCATAATCATTAAATCCTGATTCAACCCATGATAGGCGGCCATCATTAATAATTCCGGGCATTGAAATACTGATTATTTTAATATCAGGATGTTCAACAGTAACTGTATCAATAATATCATAAAGGTCATTTAAAGAAACTTTTGATTTAATAACTTCACCATCTAAGATAATTTGATTATGTTTATTATAGATGCGATAGTCGAAAAAGACTTGTTCATTACCTCTAATTAAAGCAATCGTTAAGATCTTACAAGTATTATCAATCGATTGTTTTAATGATAGTGGTGCCGTTTTAATAGTTTCACCTTTATTTTTACTTAAAGCTTCTTGAATCAGTGAAATCATTTTTCCAGCATCATATTTAGCGAAGGTTTGGGGCGGGATTTTTAAAACAACTTTATTTTTTAGAGCTTCTTCAACTTTAGCATGCATATATGAAATTTGTGGTGCTAATAAAACGATATCGTATTGTTTACCGCTTTCAAATAATTCATTATAAGGAACAGCGCTAAATTCATAATCAAGATCTAATAAAGTGGCAATTTCGTTTAATTTTTCAGCAAAAAAGCCAGTTGTCAGGCCACCACTACAGCTAAGAAGAATCTTTTTGACAGGTTTCTTGACTAATTTTTTGATAGCATCTAACATTTCTTCATATAATTCGATTGCATGGCTTAACGTATTCATTTGAAAATGTAAATAGAATTCAGCGTTATTAGTAGTTAAATTAGTAACAATAAATTCAATAATGCTCATTTTATTAAAAGTTATTTCACTATGACTATAGGCAGTATCAATTACAATGACACTATCATCATCTTCTTTTAGTTTAATAGAATAGTCATCATTAGTTTGAGATAAGATCCATTGTTTAAAAACAAGAGTATTGATCTCCCTTAAAAATTCGTCCATGAATAGCCTCCTTTTTTGATTGATTTACTTATAGTTTAGCACATCAAATTTATTTTTTATAGCTAATATCCAGAAAAAATTAAAGGGTCAAAATTGACCCTTAATCAAGTGAAATTATTTCATATTCACGAATTCCTAAATTTAACTTAGCTGCTGCTTCAACTGTATGAATACCATGACGAGAATCCATCCGTTCGATTAAAGCTTTTTTTCCAGGATCTGGTGAATTAATGACAGCATCATAACAAGCCTGATCTAAAGCAACCGGATCTAGAGAAGCAAAAATACCGATATCGGCCATTTCTGGTGGTGCTGGATGGCTGTCACAATCACAATCAACCGAAAGATTGTTGGCAACACTGATATAAACAATATTTTCTTTACCCATATAATCAATGACTCCTTTACAGGCATCTGCCATTGATTCTAAAAAATGATCTTGTGGTGGTAAACTATCCCATAAAAGTTTAGGATCACTAGTTTTGCTGGCAGTATGAATATATGTTTTTCCTCTTGAAGAAGCGATTCCAATACTCATATTTTTCAAAGCACCGCCAAAACCACCCATTGCATGACCTTTAAAATGTGATAAAACGATCATTGACTGATAATTTTTAAAGTTAGCACCAACAATATCCTTATCTAAATGGAAACCATCTTTAATTAGCAGTTCCATTTCTCCGCTTGCATCCATGATATCACAAGGAGCAATCGCTTTAAAACCATGATCTTCAATTGTCTTTAAATGATCAGCTACAGCCATACGTTTACCACCGTATGCAGTACAGCATTCAACAATAGTACCATTAACTTTAGTTATTAGATTTTTAATTAAATTAGGATTTAAAAAATTATGACCACCAGGTTCACCAGTAGAAATCTTGATTGCTGTTTTACCATTTAACTCAATTTGTAAAGCATCAAAAATGTTAACTAAACTATCTGGTGTGATGTCTTTAGTAAAATAAACTTTAGCTTTTTCCATTATCTATCATTCCTTTCTAAATCCTAATATACATCTTAAAGTTTACTTTAAGTCAATGTTTTTTGCATAACAAAATTAGTTAAACTAATATTATTTCTAGTTACTGTTTGTTCTTTAATGACCTGATAACCGCGTTTTAAAAAGAAAGGTTTAGCAGTAATTGAAGCATGAGTAGTAATGATTTTTTTATTTACTATTTTTTCTAACTGATCACAAATTAAAGTAGCTACTTTTTGATTTTGAAAATCTTTATGGACAAATAAATGATCTAAATAGCCGTCATTACTAATATCACCAAAACCAATTATTTGATTATTTTCTTTTACAACAATACAATAATTATTTGATAAACTTTGATGCCATTTTTTATAGTCAATAGTTGATGGAGCCCAGGCATCTACCTGTTCTTTAGTATAATCTTTAATATTTATCTGATGAACAGTTTGATAAAATAATTTAATTATTTCATCAAGATCTTCAATTTTATATTTATAAATATTCATGTTTTTTCCCTCCGTAAAAAAATATTATCTAATAAAACAAACTTTTATACAAGTAGAAAATTGAATTTTGCAACAGTGTTGTTGTTTTTTTAGCTAATTTTTTTCAGATTTTGAAACAAGAAGGGGGTGTTTTTAACGTAAAATCAAGGGTTTCAAGCGATAAAATGTCCTAAAATGTACCTCGTAAGTAACAAATAAGTAACAAGGAATTAAGAAGCTGGAATCTTAATTTTTAAAACTTCATGGTATAGATTTTCTATTATAGTATCAGTATAAGTATCAAAAGTAATGTCCTTAAATTTATGACCTAAAACACGCTTTCTTGCAAAAATATCCACATTATTTATTTGACATAAAGTAGCAAAAGTATCTCTTGTGTCGTGTATAGTATGATTTAGATTCAAATCATTCATTAAACTGTAAAATTTTTTATCTTTGAAGTTGGTGTAAGAAACATCAATTACTCTTTTTCCTTTTTTTAACAGTAGTGATTTGACATAAGGCTGAATAAAAGGGTGGATAGGGATGTATCTGTTTTTTCCGGCTTCGGTTTTAGATCCGGTAATTAAGTAGGGACATTGGCTGTCTATATAGATATTTTTTCGAGGAATATTCAGCAGTTCATTAGCTCTTAATCCGGTGAATATATATATTAATACAATTTTAGCTATATCACTATTGTCATTCATCAATAGCTTGATTTCCTCCATGCTGAAAGCATAATGTTTCGAGCTCTCTTTTGCCTGACCGCATTTTATGTATTCGGTATAGTTATCATCACGACTTATATACTGATGGATTACTGCATATTCAAATATTTTTGAACACAATACTTTCATATGCACCTTTGTACCATGACCGGATTTATCGTGATCAAAAATATACTGCAAATCACTTAGAGTAATTTGAGATATTTTTTTATCCCATATAGAATCAAAATGTTTGATCCATGCACGATATCCTGTTTTAGCTGATTTAGAAAGCTTTGATAAATCTTTTTCGTAGACAATATCAAATATTTCCTTGAATGTAGGCGTATTCTTTTCTCGCTGATCAACAAGTTTTTGGAAAGTGTCCGGAGCTAAAGAACTTGCCTCTTTATCGGTTATTGTTTTTTTACTGGTTAAACGGTATAGTGTCAAGGCATCATCGGCTTCCTGCCA
>NZ_JAGHEW010000348.1 GCF_017889095.1 Thomasclavelia sp.
AACAAATTCACGTAAAAAGAAATTAAACTCCTAGAATTATAGAAAAATCTCCTGAATTAAAGCAATAATATTATTACAATTATACTGACCATAATCTTTAGCATCAATATCTAAAATACGCTGATTAAATTTATTTGCCAGCCCCTTTGAATAGTGCTGAACCTGAGGCGCCATTAAAACTAGATCGTATTCTTGATTTAATGCTTCTTGATCAAAAATACTTGTCGCATTGAAATGATATGACAATTTTTTTGAATACAAAAATCATTTAATTTTAATGCAAACATACTTGAAGTAAGACCGCTAGAACAACAAATCAAAATCTCTCTTGATGATAGGTCTGGTTTAATTTCATTATTTTGTTGATTAAAATTTACTAACAGTTGTTTAAAATTAGTCAATATTTGTTTTTGATCATCGTCTTTACCGATTGGATAATGTAAATAATAACACTGATTTTTACTAATTTGATCAATAATGTTTTCTTCAACAATCAAATTATTCCAAATAACTAATTCACCTAACAAATGTTCATAAACAATTTGATAAATAGTTTTATTATCTTCAATTGTTTTAGTAACTTGAACTACTTTATCACTCATCTTTTCACCTCATTAAATCATAACAAATGAAAAATTGGTCGCATTTGTTTAAAAGTACAAAAATGCTTAAAACCGATTTTCTTTAATTCCATTTTCATTTCCTCAATATACATACCTACTTGATTCATTTCATAACTATTGCTGCCAATTGAGATAATCTTACCCCCTAAATCATGATACATTTTTAAAATCTTGATAGACGGTACTAAATAAATACCATCTTGTTTTACCGATGACAAATTGACTTCTATTCCTTTATTATCTGCAATAATTTGTTTTAATATCTCAGTTATAATATCTTGATATTTAGAAATAGAATATTCATCCTGACAACACTTTTTGATTAAATCAAAATGACCAATAACATTATAATCATGATATTTTTTGATAACTTTAAGTAGTTCTTGATAATATTGTAAAGCACTATATTTTTTATCTGAATTATGTTTAAATAGCTCTTGATTTTCTAGTTGATTAATTGAAAGAATGATAAAATCTAAATCATAGCGATCATGAAGCTGTTTAAATTGATCAATAGTAGAAACTTGAACCCCAAATTCTAAACCTCTTTTTATCGTAATGTTTTGATAATATTTCTTTTTTAAATATTCGATTTTTTGAAAATACAACGGATAATTAACATTACTATCATCTTTACCTTCAATAAAATCAGGATCATCAACATCCTTTTTAATTCCATAATCAACGTGATCAGTAAAACAAATTTCTTCTAACCCTCTTTCAATTGCAATTTTAATAATATCCTCCATTAAACAATTGCAATCAAAACTGAATTCAGTGTGTACATGGTAATCGCAAAGCATTAATTTGCCCTCCTCTAATACTACTATTATAGCAGTTTTTATCAATATCTTTCCACCAATCAACAAAATTCTTCATCTTATAATTAAAATCAAAAAAAAGAAAGCTGTCAAAACAGCTTCCATAACCTATTAGTCATATAAAACTTTTCTATCTTTTAAATAATTTATAATCAATTGTGCACATATTCCTGTAATTACCCCAGCGATGCATCCTGAAACTAATAAAAAAGGCAAATATACAATCATTTTGTTTCCTAAAATTAAACATGCCATGACAATCTGACCAATATTATGGAAAAGAGCACCGAAAACACTGCTTAACCAAAGATATTTTGGTAAGATAAAGTGTTTAAAAAACAGCATTGCCAACAAACATAAAGTACCACCAGCTAAGCTATATAATAATGATATAATATTTCCACTAAAAATTGAGCCAAGTATAATGCGACTAATAACAATCATCATTACTTCTTTGCCTTTATAATTATAAACAGCATAAACGGTAATAATATTGGCAAGTCCAAGTTTAACACCGGGAATAGCAATAAAATTTGGTAATTGAAGTTCAATAACAAAAATTATTAAAGCTATTGTTGTAAGTAAAGAAAGTTCAGTAAGCTTTTTCACATTCATCATACCATCACCATTTTATTATTTATCATTAACCTAAAAAGACATTTAAAAATAATCTAATCATTTTTAAACTGAATTACTAGTCGATTTGGTAAACAGACTATAGGCGCTGATTCTAACCAGCTCATAGAAACACATGTATTGTCTGGGCATTGAGCTTTTAATACATGGATACGATGATCTTTAATTTCAATGATATTTACTCTTCCCTCATATTCAATTTCTAAGATTCGATCATCTTGTGATAGATCTAATTGATATAACACTTTTTCATTTTGAACTATTTCTACTATATTACTATTACTTTTTTGCCACAATATAATACTGCCAATGATTCCTATCACTAAAAAACATCCACATAAAATAAAGGGCCATTTATTCTGTTTCATTTTTTTATCACCTGTACTGATTTAATATTTTCATTTTTTAAAGTAAATTGATCAACAATGCCCTCTGTTAAAAAAATTTCATTTTGATCAGTAATTAAGATCATTTCAAATCCACCGAATTTACGCCAATAAGCCTCAGCTTTATCTTGCCCCATTACAAATAATGCAGTTGAAAGAGCATCACATAAACGTCCGGTTTGACCAATTATAGTAACTGTCTGCAACCCATTATTGACCGGATATCCACTTGTTGGATCAATAATATGGCAATAAATTCTATTATCTTGTTCAAAATAATTTTCATATCTTCCTGAGGTAACTACTGCCACATTACTAATTTCTAATATTCCTAAGTTTCCTTGACCTTGAGGATTGCGAATTCCAATTTGCCAATTACTTCCATCAGGACGTGAGCCAATCGCTTGAATATTACCACCCAGACTAAATAATGCTGAGTGAATTTCTTGTTCTTTCATCATTTCAACAATTAAATCAGCCGTATAGCCCTTACCAGTAGCCCCTAAATCAAGTTCAACACCATTAAAAACCGTAACGTGATTTTTATCTAATTTGATTTTTTTATAATCTACTAATTCAAGTAATTCCTCAATTCGTTGTTGATTAGGAACCTGTTTTTTATCAGTAGTAAAGCCCCAAGCACAAAGAATCGGATAAATAGTTGGATCTAATGCTCCATTAGTCTGATTAGCCATTTCTAGCGTAAAAGAAAGAATATCTTTAGTTTCCCGGCTAATTTTTGTTTTCTTACCATCACTATGATTAATTGCATAGATTTCACTTGTTGGATCTGTCGCTGACCAAAGACGCTCTAATTCCTGCACTTTCTTTTTGGCAGCTTTACAAACTGTTTCGCCATTATTTCCATAAACCGTAAATGTCATATATGTATTCATAGCAAAGAAAGAACTTTCAAATTTTGGTGATTCATCTTTGACAGTGCACCCGCTAATTAAACAGCATATTACCACTAATACAGCAATTATTTGCTTTAATCGTTGTAACATTTAAATTTCCTGCTTAATAACCTAATTCAGCTAACCAGTTATCAATTTCTGTTTGAGAATTTGGGGCATCTTCTTCATAACAATCAAAAATATTATCCGAAATATTTCCTTCAGGAACAGCTTCTTCAATTATATCAACGCTATTAGCAAGTCCACCCGTTCCATGGGAACAAAATAGATAAATTGTTTTATTTGATAAATCATTATTTTCCAAAAATGTCAACAATGCCATTGGTACCCCATACCACCAGTTAGGATAACCCAAAAAAATTACATCGTAAGTTTCTAAATTTGTAGCATTAGCTACTAATTCAGGGCGTAAGTCATCACCCCGTTCTTGATTGGCACGAGCCAAACAATCATCCCAATCACTAGGATAAGGGTCAGTTACTTGAATTGAAAATAAATCACCATTAGTTTTTTCCTGAATCCATCCAGCTAACTGCTGTACATTTCCTGGTG
This sequence comes from Thomasclavelia sp., assembly GCF_017889095.1. Classification (GTDB taxonomy): domain Bacteria; phylum Bacillota_I; class Bacilli_A; order Erysipelotrichales; family Coprobacillaceae; genus Thomasclavelia. The sequence goes on from NZ_JAGHEW010000348.1 coordinate 3,936, forward strand.
AAATAACACTAGGCGAAGCTATTGCATCAACATCATCAGCTAAAATTGCATTTTCTGCCCAAGAAAAATAAGCAATTAATACTCTACTGTCGGCTGAAATTGTATTTTCTGTGTTTTGTGTAGATTTATCTGTGTTTTGATCATCACTTAAAAAACTACATCCTGCTAAAGAAAATATTAATGTTATAATTAAAAATAATTTAATCGTATTCTTCATCTTTACCACCTCAATAAACTAATTTCGATAACAAAAAGGCAGTACTAATTAAATTAGATACTGTCTTTTATCCATCAATTTATAATCACTGCTATAAAGCTAAATAATCTTTATCTTCTACTGGTTCTAACCATTCATTTGAAGCATCTTTTGCTGGTACTTCAATTGCAATATGAGCAAACCAAGAATCTTTAGCAGCACCATGCCAGTGTTTAACTTCTGGAGCAATGTTGACAACATCACCAGGTTTTAACTCTTGAGCAGGTTTACCCCATTCTTGATACCATCCTTTACCATCAGTAACTAATAAGATTTGTCCACCTTTATGATGAATATGCCAGTTATTACGACATCCTGGTTCAAAAGTTACATTAGCAACGCCTACCCCATTACTTCTAGCTAATGGATTTAAAAAACTAGTTCCAATAAAATATTTTGCAAATCCAGTATTTTCTTCACCATTTTTAAATAAACTATTAAAATCACTCATCTTTATTTCCTCCTATTTATTTGTAACTTCGTTAATAATTGCAATTGCATTTAATGTTCTTGGAAAACCAATATATGGCTGACATTGAGTAATTGCTTCAAGTAATTGATCGCGAGTATTTCCAACTGTAAGATTAGCTTGAACATGTCCACGTAATTGATTTTCACAACCGCCAAGACTTGCCAGCATGACCATGGTAATCATTTCCCTAGTTTGTAAATTCAAACCTTTACGAGTATAGAAATCACCAAAACAATATTCTGATAAATAGTTTTGAATATGTTTTAATTCAGCAGGCGCATTGTCATGATTAGCCTGGATATGATCACGGCCAAAAGCTTCACTTTGAACATCAAATCCTTTTTCAAATCTTGTTTCTAAATTAACAGTACCTTGTTTTTCTAACGGCAAGGCTATGTTTTTAGCTTTAAAAACTTCATTGACAACATTTAAAGCATCTTCTACTCTTCCTAAACCAACATACGGTGTACATTGATAAATCGCTTCTTTGATTGCCACTGGATCAACAGCTGCATTCAATGCTCCTACTACTAATTGTTTTAAAGTCGTCATTGTATGGGTTGTCGTATTAGCCACGATAGCAACTAATAGTTTTAATTTTAAATCTAGACTGCCATGACGGTATACATCATGATATAAATAATGATTCATGATTTCTTTTAATTCAGGATCATCATTTAGTTGATCATCATCATTGTTTAATAATTCATAGATTTCATTTGCTTCCATATAAATCTCCTTCATTTTTTAAGCGATAGATAAAATAATCGATCGTATCTAAATTTTTTTGTTGTAAATGGATATCATCCAGGATTTTTTGACGTTGCTGTTTTAAAACTAGTAACTGTTCATTTTGATTCTTCTTTTCTAAAAGCTTGCTGATCATTCTGGGTGATAACCCTAATTTTTTTAGTGCCAATATCAAACCTAACTTTTCAATATCGTGGTCTTGATAGTCAATACTGCCATTAATTTTTCTAACTTCATCAAAATAACCAGCCTGTTCAATCTTTAATAAAACTGATTTAGAAATCTCAAATTTCTTACATACTTCGTCTATTTTCACTGGGTCACCTCCATCTATCACTTTTGAATACACCTATATTGTAATCTTCAAATACAAATATGTCTAATACCAATTTTGTATAAAAAATAATGCTTTGAAAGCATTATTTTTTTAACGTGTTTTTCAATTTTTCAATAAATCTTGTTGTTGCGGGTGAAAACACCTGGTGCTTTTTCCAAACCAAAACAATTCCTGTTTTCAAAGTTGGTGCAAAAGGAATAAAAACTGTATTTGTATCATCTAAATTATTAACAACTTTTTGACATGTAATGGCATAACCAATTCCTTCAGCAACCATAATTGCAGCGTTATAAATCAAATTATAAGTTGCGATAATATTTAGATTTTCGTAATCATCACCAAACCAGTTAGACAGTTCATTTTGAAGTATTAAACGCCGACTGCCAAGCAATGGCAAATCTATTAAATCTTCTGGACTAACAGTTTGTTGATTTGCAATCGGACTATCTTTAGGGGCTAAAATCCCCCAAACTTCTTGATAATCTAAACGAATAAATTCATGTTTTTCAATATCTACTGGTTCTACTAATAATCCAATATCTAATAATCCCCTATCGATCTTTTCTTTAATATCATCAGCATTACCACTATATAAATGATACTTTATTTGGGGATATTCTTCTTTAAACTCTTTAATTACCTTAGCTAAAATATGCATTGCATAAGTTTCTGCTCCACCAATAAAAATTTCACCAGTAATCAAATTATCATATTCTAAAAACTCTTTTTCCGTTTTTTCTGCCAAATCAACAATTTCTTCAGCTCTTCTTCTAAGTAACATTCCCTCATCTGTCAACGTAATCCGACTTTTGCCACGAATAAACAACTGCGCATTTAATTCTTCTTCTAATTGCATTAACTGTCTTGATAGAGTTGGTTGGGTTATATGTAAAAATTTAGCCGCTCTAGTTATATTTTCCTCACGAGCAACAGCTAAAAAGTATTTTAATGTTCTAATTTCCATAATCTTACCTGCCTTTGTTTTATTATAATACATTTTTTTAATAATTTAGTTATTTTTTGTTAATAATATTTACAAAAAAATTATTAACCAGTCAAAAAAAGTGTTAATACTATTAAAAACTAACATTTATCTCTAGCTTATTTGATTATTTGTGATTATGATATGCCCGTAAACAAAGAAAGAAGGTAAGTTAAGATGAATTTAGATCAAATTAATCAACAAGCTGTTAATTCGTTACATCAATATTTTAATGATGATCATTCAAGTAATATTGTTAAATCATCAAAAAAACAATTGAGTCAGGACGAAATTACTAATTTAGTAAAGCAGCAAGTTCAAAAGCGTCAAAGTAAAATTGCAACATTGCAGGTTTTACGAAAAAACATTAATATTGAAGCTAAAAATTCTTGGCGTAATTTGGATAAAGAAATTTTAGCTCCATCAAATTCACAAAAAACACTTTCATTTAACCAATATAAAGAAATGCTGCAAGCTGAAAAACAACATCAAATTAATTTTGTCAATCAATTAAAAGCAGCTAAATTAAGTCAATAATCTTGTTTAAAAACAGGTTATTTATAGATAGATTAAAAAATATAGAAAGAGGTATATATTATGGACACTAAAAAAATTAATCAAAAAGCAATTGAATCATTGAAGAAATATTTTATTGATCGTAAAGAAATTGCTCATGAAGATTTACAACCATTATCAAAAGAAGAAGTTACATCACTTGTTGATGCTGAAATTTCTCGTTATAAAGCTAAAATTGATGAATTAAATGAATTAAAACGTAAAATTGAAATAGAAGCTGAAGAATCTTTTACTAAAATCTTTGGAACTCCAAAAGAAGAAGTAAAAAAACATCGTTTAAATACTGATGAAATGGAAGAACAGTTAGCTAAAGAAACTCAACATCAATTAGATGAAATGAATAAAATTAAAGAAGCAAACAAAAAATAGTCAATTTGACTATTTTTTGCTTATTCCACTTTTTTTAAATATCGATATTTGACCCAGCCAATTTCTTGATCACTGATTACATAAGCATACGGATCAAAAATACCAATCAATTTAACTACTTGCCCCTTATTTAAAGAAACCATACAATCAACATAATCATCTAAGCAAAATATTTTATTATCTTTGGTATACAAAAACTCATTTTTGATTTTAAAAATCTGATTTGTTTCTAATTGGCGACAAACGGTAAAGTTTTTTCCTTTTTTAATAATTTTAACTTCAAAACTGGGCCAAGCCACTTTATGAACCGGCTGATCTTCAACCTTTATATCAACAATTGCCTGATATAAAGGCAGTGGCTGGACATAGGCAGTAGATAAACTAAATTCATCACCATTACCATCAATGATCAAAGCATTTAACTGACTAATTGATTTAACTCCTGTCCCGCCATCAATACAAATGATCCTTTTTTCGTGATCAATAATAATATCATTATTAATTTTATTTTCATGTTGATTTGAAGTTGGTAAATGACCAACGACAACATATTCATCTAAACAGTGTCCATCTTGTAAAAAAGTGCGTATTTCAATTAATGAACTTAAACTTGAATTATGCCAATCCTGACGTTTTTCAATCCCGGCATGAACAAAAATAAAATTATTAAGTTTTAAGCTAGTTGGCAAAGTCTTAAAATATTTAAAACATGGTTTAAGATATTCTTTTAAGATATTTTGTAGATAAGTTGGTGAAAATTGATGAAAATCAATTTGTAATGCTGATAAAGATTGACGAATTAAACCACCTTTGCCAACATGATTTAAATAATGAACAATATGACTAGCGTAACTTTCATTAGTAACAATTTTTTCAATTGCATATTCGCAGTTTCCAAGCAATACATAGACACGATTACTTTTAGCCTGCAATTTCATTAAATAATCAATCATTTCTAAAGCCTGATTTCCTTTTTCAATAAAATCACCAAGAATAATTAAATAATCATCTAAACAATAATTAACTTCTTTTAATAACTGGATAAAGCGATCTAAATGACTATGAATATCACTGATTACAATACAGCGATATTGATCGGGTATTTTAATTTCACTATGTTTAACTTCAATCATGATGCTCACCTCTAAAATAAATATATCATAAATTAACTAATTATAAAAAAATATCATCACAAAATTGTAATTTTTAAAGATAAACAGTATAATAAATACAAAAGTGAGGTAGAAAATATGTTAGAAGCAATAAAAACACGTCAAAGTATTCGTAAATATCAAGACAAAGCAGTAGAAATGGAAAAAATAGATATTATCTTAGAAGCTGCTATGAATGCTCCTACGGCAAGAAACACTCAAGAATGGGAGTTTATGGTCATTACCAACCGTGATGCATTAGATAAAATGACTGAACTTTCACCATATACAACGATGATGAAAGAAGCTCCAGTAGCTATTTTAGTTTATGCCAATATGCAAAAAGCGATTAATCATGAATATGCTTTGATCAACTGTGCTGCTGCAATTGAAAATTTGATCATTGAAGCAACTCACCTAGAATTAGGTACTTGCTGGTGCGGCATTGCTCCAGTAGATGAGCGAATTGAAAAATTTAAACAATATTTCAATTTAACTGATGACCAATATCCTGTTGGTGTTGTAGCTATTGGTTACAGTAATGAAAAGAAACCATTGATCAATACCTATGATGCTACAAAAGTTAAATATTTTAGATAAAGCAGCTTAGCCTGCTTTTTTAAACAAAAGAGGTCAAAATGTTATTAATCCATAAAATTGAACAAACCCATTTTTCTGCCAGTGAAGCTATTATCATTGATTATATTTTAGATCAAGGTCTAAAAATCAAAAATATGTCAGCCAACAGTATCGCCAAAACAACTTTTACATCCCCGCCCTTATTAGTGCGGATTGCAAAAAAATTAGGTTATCATGGCTGGAATGATTTTAAAGAAGCTTATATTAATGAATTAGAATATTTATTTAAAGAACAAAACATTGATGCCAGTATTCCTTTTGTAGTTAGCGATGATATTATGACAATTGCTCATAATATTGGTCAATTAGAAATCGAAACGCTTCAAGATACGATGTCTTTAATTAAACATGATGATTTACAACAAGCTTTACGATATTTACGTGATTGTAAAGAATTAGATATTTATGGTGTTTCTAATAATTTGCTATTGGCTGAAGAATTTAAAGCTAAATTATTCTATTTGCATAAAAATGTAAATATATGTCATTTACCTGGTAATGCTAATGTTCAAGCAGCCATGAGCAATGAAAATCACTGTGCTATTTTAATTTCTTATTCTGGAGAAACTAATTATATTATTAAAGTTGCAAATATTTTAAAACATAAAAAAACACCAATGATCGCGATTACTAGTATTGCCGATAATAACTTATCGAAGCTTGCCGATGTTACTCTTAGAATGTCATCACGCGAAATGATCTTAACTAAAATTGGTGATTTTGCCACTACAACATCAATTAAATATATCTTAGATACTTTATATGCTGGTATCTTTGCCTTTAATTATCAAAAAAATCTTGATTATAAAATTCAAATTGCAAAAATGGTGGACGATCGTCATTCTGGATATGAGTTTATTGATGAAGATGAAAAAATATGATGGAAAATCATATTTTTTTCTTTAATAAATAAAAAAAAGTGCTATGATATATACATGGTCCGTTGGTGAAGTGGTCAACACACTAGGTTCTCATCCTAGCATTCAGGGGTTCGAACCCCCTACGGACTACCAAAAGATCAATAAATTGTGGAATTTATGTAAAATGTGTAGAAAAATCTAAATTCAATCAACAATAAGTGTATTTGGTATTTTACATTTTCCACAATTTTTATGTCATCTTTAAATTTGAAAGTAAAATGAGAGTAAAATTTGCTTCTTTTAATTATCCAAAAAAAAGTGAGTCGTTTAACTCACTTTTAAATATTTTACTCAATAAAAAATGGCTGGGGTACCTGGATTCGAACCAGGGAAATGTCAGATTCAGAGTCTGATGCCTTACCGCTTGGCTACACCCCAACAACAAATACTATTCTATAACTTTTTTTATTAAATTACAAGAGATAAGAGGGATTTTTATGAAAATTAGAACAAGATTTGCACCAAGTCCAACCGGATTTATGCATATTGGAAATTTAAGAACTGCATTATATGAATATTTAATTGCTAAAAAAGAAAATGGACAATTTATTTTACGAATCGAAGATACCGATCAATCAAGACAAGTCGATGGTGCGATTGATGTTATTTATCAGACTTTAAAAGATACGGGGTTAAATTATGATGAAGGACCTGATAAAATGGGAACATGTGGTCCTTATATACAATCGCAGCGTTTAGAAATTTATCAAAAATATGCTCATCGTTTAGTCGAATTAAACGGTGCTCATTATTGTTTTTGTGATCATTTAGGGGATAATCAAAAAGATCCTTGTCATGATCTTTCCATTGAAGATGCTCGTAAAATGATTGAAGAAGGAAAACCTTATGTAATTAGACAAACAATCAATCCTGGAACTACAACTTTTGAAGATGAAGTATATGGATCAATTACTGTTGATAACGATACCTTAGATGAAGGAGTATTATTAAAAAGTGATGGTTATCCAACTTATAATTTTGCCAACATTGTTGATGATCATTTAATGAATATAACTCATGTTGTTCGTGGTAATGAATATTTAGCGAGCACGCCTAAATATAATTTAATCTATCAAGCTTTTTCTTGGCAAATTCCAACCTATATTCATGTACCTCCGGTAATGAAAGATGAAACTCATAAATTATCAAAACGTAATGGTGATGCTTCATATCAAGATTTAGTTAAACAAGGTTATTTAAATGAAGCAATCATTAATTATTTAGCTTTGTTAGGATGGGCTCCTGAGGGTGAAGATGAAATTTTTACTTTAGATGAATTAATTGAAAAATTTGATGTTAAAAGAATTTCTAAAGCTCCAGCAATTTTTGATATTGAAAAACTTAGATGGCTAAATGGTGTTTATTTGCGAAAGATGCCATTAGAAAATTTTCATTCATTAGTAATGCCTTATTATCAAAAATTAATTAACCGTGATGTTGATTTATTAGAATTAAGCAAAGTATTACAATTAAGAATTTCCTATTTGGCTGAAATTGAAGAAATGATTGATTTTATTAACGAACCATGTCCATTTGATCTTGAATTATTTAGAAATAAAAAGATGAAAACTACACCTGAAAACTCATTAGAAGCCTTGTTATGGATCAAAGATGTTTTAATTGATTTTAATGATTTTGATGATGATGAAAAATTACATCAATTATTTGTTGATCTGGCTAAAGAAAAAGAAGTAAAAAATGGACGAATCATGTTCCCACTTCGCGTTGCTTTAACTTTTAAAAGCTTTACACCAGGAGGCGCAATTGAAATCGCTCATATTTTAGGGAAAGAAGAAACATTAAGACGAATCGATCTAGCATTAACAAAGATGCAAGAGCAAATGAACTAATTCAAAAAAGAAACTGAAAAATCAGTTTCTTTTTACTTTGATTAATTTTGTTGGTCATTACTATTTGCATAATGTTTAGGATTACTTACCCACTCATTATTACCAGCAGATTTTTTAGATTGCTTATTTTGTTGTTTCATTATATCACCCAATCTAGTTTAACCATAATTTAAACAACAATACCTAAATTAAATAATTTTAAACTTATTTTCTTTTTTCAATTTAGTATTAATGATACTTAACAATGAATGTTCGACCATATCACTAACTGCCTGATTGGTATAAAAGGCTAAATGTGGTGTTAATAAAACATTTGGCATATCCCGAAGAATTGATAACTCATGATTTCCAATAACTTTATATTTATAATCATTATAATATAAACCCAACTCATTTTCGATGACATCTAAAGCACAGGCACCAATTTTACCATTTTCTAAATTATTAATTAAATCATTAGTATCAATAACACTGCCTCTAGCTGTATTAACAATAATTACGCCATCTTTCATTTGTTCAATTGTTTTTTGACAAACTAAATGATAAGTATCTTTTAAAGATGGGACATGAAAAGTAATGATATCACTTTGTTTAAACAATTCTTCTAAACTCACATAATTGGCATATTGCTTTACGGCTTCTTTTTCAAAGGGATCATGAGCTAAGATCGAACAGCCAAAACCACTTAAATTTTGAATTACTTTTTGACCGATGGCACCAGTTCCAACGACACCAACTGTCTTATTTTCAAGTTCCATCCCAATACTATTTTCTAAAGAATAGTCAAATCCTAAAGAGCGTAACATGACCATTTTCATTTTGCGAAGCGCCATTAAAATCATCATTACTGTATAATTAGCTACACTAGCAGTTGAATAAGTAACATTGCTGACAGTCATTTGATACTCTTTAGCTGCCGATAAATCAATATGATCATACCCAATTGTTCTAGTTGAAATATGTTCGACACCAACTTCATGCCAGATAGCAATAATTTCTCTAGTAATCGCCGTAGTAATGACACTAACACCAACACACCCTTTAGCTAAATGAGCGTTATGTATATCTGGTGTTTCATCAATTCTGACAATTTCAACATTATAAGCTTTCGCAAATTTTTTAAAATATTTTCCTTCATCAAATTCTCGATAATTATAAACTGCAATTTTCATCTTGTTCCTCCAAATAAGTAATAGTTTATCACCAGTTTAGAGAATTGTAAATTATTTTACCGGAATCCGAATAACTGTTTTTAAATTTTCTACTTTACAACGACGCGGATCACTTAAATAAATTTCATGATGTTTTCTCGTTTCAGAAAAATCTTTTTCTAAATGATTTTTCTGGATAAACTGATCAATTTTTAAAATTGATTCATTTTCCTGATCATAACTGCCGACATGCATAATTTGCACACATTTTCCTTCTTCGATTACTTCAAATTTAGCTTTTTCAATCTTTAAATATGGTTTTTTAATTTTTAATTGCTTTTTTGCTTCTGCAAATATTGTTTCATCAACAAATTCTGGTAACCGAATCATTGATTTCCATAAAAAATTATCTTTATTGCCCATTAAATTTTCATTATTATCTTTGGTCCACCATAAACCTTCTAACGGTGGAACAACATATTCAAAATAACCTGGGATCGGTTTATTAGTCATTTTTGACATCTTAATCGTAAATGAGATGCCATATAATAATTCCATTGCTTCTTGATATTCCTTACTAGTATTAGGATTGCCTTTACCTAAAACCGTTACATAAGTAATTGGCGGTACATCAATTACCATTGGTTTTCTTTTTGGTAAATATAAATCACGATATTCTTTTTTATAATCTATCTTTTGCATTTAGTTTCTCCATTATCTTAATAAATTTTTTTACTGTTAATATTTCTCTAGTAATAAAATGATGATTATAAAATAAACTGTAAGTTGAAAATAATGTATTCACTTTTTTAGC
>NZ_JAGHEW010000349.1 GCF_017889095.1 Thomasclavelia sp.
ATGGAATGCCCAAAAAAATGCATGGTAAAGATGCTATTAATACGATTATTAAAGTACCTGTAGGCACGGTTATCATTGATGAAACAACTGGGAAGATCATGGCTGATTTAACGGAAGATAAACAAGAAGTTGTTATTGCCAAAGGCGGTCGTGGTGGCCGTGGTAATGCTCGTTTTGCAACTTCTAGAAATCCAGCTCCCCAAATTTGTGAACGTGGGGAACCGGGTGAAGCTTTCGATTTAATTTGTGAATTAAAATTATTAGCGGATGTTGGTTTAGTTGGTTTTCCATCAGTAGGAAAATCAACCTTGCTTTCAGTAGTTAGCCGAGCTCGTCCGGAAATTGCTGATTATCATTTTACGACCATTGTACCTAATTTAGGGGTGGTTCAAGTAAAAGATGGTCGTAGTTTCGTTATGGCTGATTTACCAGGGCTAATCAAAGGAGCGGCTTTAGGTAAAGGGTTAGGACATCAGTTTTTACGTCATATTGAACGCTGTCGGGTAATCGTCCATATTATTGATATGGGGGCTGTTGATGGCCGTGATCCTTATGAAGATTATGTTACGATCAATAAGGAATTAGGAGAATATCAGTACCGTCTATTAGAACGACCACAAATTGTTGTGGCTAATAAAATGGATGAAGATGGGGCCAAGGAAAATTTAGCTCGTTTTAAAGAGCAAGTAGGTGATGAAGTAAAAGTTTTTCCAATTAGTGCGATTATCCATGATGGTGTTGATCAAGTATTGTATGCAGTTGCTGATGCTTTAGAAAAAGCGCCTGTCTTTGAAATGGAAGAAGAAGCTAAAGAAAATACTGTTGTTTATACAATGGAAGAAGAACCAGAAGCCTTTAAATTACATAATTTAGGTAATGGTAACTGGTCAATTACAGGTAAAAAGATTGAACGAATGGTAGCGATGACTTCACTTACAAGTGATGATGCTTTAAAACGTTTCTTGATCAAGATGCGTAATATGGGAATCGATGAAGCTTTAAGCAAAGCGGGAGCTAAAGACGGTGACAATGTTACGATCGGTGATTTTGAATTTGAATATTATGATTAACCAGCTAGTAATTCTAGTTGGTTTTTTGATTAGACAATGCTATAATTGTGATACAAATTTGAGATAAAAACTTAGTAATAATATAGTATAATATTAATGTAAAGGAGTTTGGAATGTATAGCTATATAATTGGAACAGTTACTGCTATCAATGCTGATAGTATTGTCGTGGAAAATAATGGCATTGGTTATTTGATCTATGTAAGTAATCCTTATGATTTCAAACGGGATAGTGAAATCAAAGTGTTTTTATATCAGTATGTTAAAGAAGATGCTAATTTGTTGTTTGGTTTTAAAACAAGTGAAGAAAAGGAAATGTTTTTAAAGCTAATTTTAGTTAAAGGAATTGGCTGTAAAACAGCGATTGGTATTTTAGCTACTGGTGATGTCAACAGCATTATTAATGCAATTGAAACTGCAAACGTGGCTTATTTGAAAAAAATCCCGGGAATTGGTCCTAAAGCGGCCCAGCAGATTATTTTAGATCTTCAAGGTAAGTTTAAAAATAAACCGATTGAAACAATTGCTGTAAATGATGATCTTGAAGAAGCTGGTGAGGTTTTAATGGCTTTAGGTTATCGTAAAGGAGAAGTTGATCGCGTTTTAAAAGTGTTGAAAAATCAAAATTTGGATACTAACGGCTATGTTAAAAGAGCTTTAGGTATGTTAGTTAAATAGGGAGGCTGAATAATGAAAAATGAAGTTCTTGATGCTAATATCATCGAAGATGAAGATAGCTCCTTACGCCCTGAATCCTTTGATGAATATGTGGGGCAAAATGATCTAAAAGAAAATTTAAAAGTTTTTGTTGGGGCAGCCAAACTTAGAAACGAATCATTGGATCATGTTTTATTATATGGTCCACCAGGTTTAGGGAAAACCACGATGTCGATGATCATCGCTAATGAAATGGAAAAAAATATCAAGATTACTACTGGTCCAAGTATTGAAAAAACGGGTGATCTAGTGGCAATTTTAACTGCCTTAGAACCCGGCGATGTTTTATTTATCGATGAAATTCATCGTTTAAATAAAGTCGTTGAAGAAATTCTTTATCCAGCGATGGAAGATTTTTGTGTCGATGTTGTTATTGGTAAAGAAGCTTCAACGCGTTCAGTAAGAATCGATTTACCACCATTTACTTTAGTAGGAGCGACTACGCGAGCTGGTGATCTATCGGCACCGCTTCGAGATCGTTTTGGAATCATTTCAAAATTAGAATATTATGATGAACAAGAATTAACGACGATCATTGATCGAACTAGCCGAGTTTATCATATGGAAATGGACGATGATGCTAAAATTGCTTTAGCTAAACGTTCAAGGGGAACGCCAAGAATTGCCAATCGTTTATTTAGACGAGTTCGTGATTTTGCTCAGTTTAACGGTGAAGATGTAATTACTAAAGAAAGAACAATTGATGCTTTAGACCGCTTAAAAGTCGATGTTTTAGGTTTGGAGGAAGTTGATCATAAATATCTATTAGGAATAATTCAGCGGTTTCGGGGGGGACCGGTTGGTTTAGAATCATTGGCGGCTTCGATTGGCGAAGAACCGCAGACGTTAGAAGATATTTATGAGCCCTATTTATTACAGATCGGATTGATCAAACGAACACCACGAGGACGGATTGCTACTGCTAAAGCTTATCAACATTTAAATATTAGAAGGGAAAAATAGACTGGCTGACAGTCTATTTTTATTTAGGAAAAGATTATGAAAAAACATGAAATAATAGGATTATTGATAATGATAATTTTATCATCAATTTATTCTTTAGTTTTACCTGATGAAAAAGTAGAAGAAATAAGTGTGGAACCAAAAATTGAAATTATTGTTGAAGGCAGTTATGATCAGACTTTAACTTTTGACCATCAGCCTACTATTGGTGATGTGTTAACACAATTAAAAGCTGAAAATGTTTATGGTTTTGATTTAACGACGGCCTTATCTAGTCAAAGTGTCTTATATATTCCCGATTATAATAATAATTTAATTTCATTAAATCATGCCAGTTTAGAAGAATTGATGACAATTAAAGGAATTGGAGAAAAAACAGCCCAAAAGATCATCGATTATCGTAACAATACTCCATTTAAAACGATTGAAGAAATTCAAAATATTTCGGGAATTGGCGAAAAAACTTATTTACGGATTCGAGAATTATTATGTTTATAAAATATCATCTTAGCTACTATGCTTTATTTATTGTTTTAACTATTATTTCAATTTTAGTTCATCCAATCTTTTTTGTCTTTTTAGTTGCTTACAGTATTTTTATTTATTTTCGTTTAAATTTTATTTCCTTATTAACGATGCTTGTTTTAACGATCATTTTTACGATGACCATGCACTATCCAAGTATTGAAACTAATAACCACTTGCAAGGAACGATTATTAATCGTAATAAGGAACGAATCGTTTTAAAAACAAATAACAGTAAAGTAATTGTTTATGGAGAATTTTTAGGTTTTGATATTGGTGATTATTTAGATATTAAAGTTAATTATTTTGATATTAATGAGCCAACTAATGACAATGCTTTTAATTATCGCCAATATTTATATAGCCAGGGAATAACCGCCAATG
>NZ_JAGHEW010000350.1 GCF_017889095.1 Thomasclavelia sp.
AAATGCAACTCACTATCAATTGCAATGGGCTAAAAGTGCTTATGGTACATATAGTAATATTGAAAAATTGGTAAGTGATACTTCAATCGAAGTAGCTTTGACAGGTAATAAATACGAAAATTATTATCGAGTTGTCGCTATCAATAATGGTAATAATCAAGAATTAAGTGATGAAGCGGAATATTCAGATGTATCACGTTTTGTTTCTTTAGAAACAGAGTTATTTGGTGATCATACTATTATTTTTTCACCACATGATGATGTAAAACAAATTGATACTGTTTTACAAGATTTATTCAATCAACAACATGATGCAAATGAAGATGCCCAGTTTAAAGCAGATCAATATCAAGTATATTTTAAACCTGGTGATTATAGTGAAACTAGCTGTATGTATTTAGGTTTCTATACGTCATTTAATGGTTTAGGAAAAACACCTTATGATGTTAAATTAAACAATGTCGCGATTCCTGCTTATTTAAGTGATAATAATGCCACATGTAATTTCTGGCGTTCTATGGAAAATGTTTCGATTATTGCAACTGGTAATGAACAAGGAAAAGCACAATATGAATCATGGCGCAGTGATGAGTTTAACTGGGCGGTAGCTCAGGCAGCACCGCTTAGAAGAGTCTATAGCCAAAGAGCAACTTCTTATGATTGGAATTATGGCTGGGCTAGTGGTGGTTATGTAGCTGACAGTTATTTTGAAAATAATGCCGGGACTCATTCTGGACAACAGTTCTATACTCGTAATAGTGTCATTAAAGGTGATGCGTTTGGAACTACATTAAATAATTTCTATCAGGGAGTAATTTCTAGTGGTTTACCAAATCAAGATACGGGATATAGTTTAATTAATGGTAATGGTTATTCAAACTGGAATCTTGCTGGCAGTGATAATAATCAGCAAGTATTCACTAATATTGAAACAACACCAAAGATTAGTGAAAAACCATTCTTATATATTGATGATGATGGTGAATACCAGGTATTTGTACCAGCTGTTAGAGAAAATACTAAAGGGGTAAGCTGGTCTGAAGATGATATGGGTGAAGGAAAGAGTATTCCTTTAAGTAAATTCTATATCGCCAGCCCTGATGATAGTGCTGAAACAATTAATAAACAAATTGCTGATGGAAAAAATATTTATTTTACACCAGGAGCTTACCACGTTGAAGAACCGATTTTGGTAAATAAAGCGAATACTATTTTATTAGGAACGGGAATGACTTCAATTATTCCAGATAATGAAGAAGCGGCAATGATCGTTGGTGATCTAGATGGTATTAAAATTGCAGGATTGATTTTTGATGCTGGAAGTCATAGTAAGTATTTATTAAAGGTTGGCAGTCAAAAAACATCAGTAAGTCATGAAGATGACCCAATTGTTTTACAAGATTTATTCTTTAGAGTTGGAGGAACAACAGATACTCTTACCAAAGCAGATAATGCGTTGGAAATTAATGCTAACGATGTATTGTGTGATCATTTCTGGATTTGGCGCGCTGACCATGGTGCTGGCGTTGAGTGGTATGGAAATGAATCTGACCATGGTTTGATCGTTAATGGTGATGATGTAACTTGTTATGCATTATTTAATGAGCATTTCCAAAAATACAATACTTTGTGGAACGGTGAAAACGGGGCAACTTATTTCTATCAAAATGAAACTGCTTATGACCCAATTTCACAATCAGCCTGGATGTCACACAATGGTACGGTTAATGGTTATGCCTCATATAAAGTAAGCAACAATGTTAAAAACCATTATGCAGTTGGTTTAGGAATTTATAATGTCTTTATTTATACTGGTGAAGACTATGATGCTTCAAAAGTGCAAATTCAATTAGATAATGAAATTGAAGTTCCTAACAGTGAAAATGTTATTGTTGAAAACGCCTGCTTACAAACATTTGCCAAAGATGATGGGGCATTACAAAAAATTAATTCAATCATCAATGGTGTTGGTGATGGTGTTAGTAGCGGTAAAGATATTCAAACTGGTGAAACCGGTGAAGGCTGGTCAAGAAAATTCTTAATCAGTTATCAAAATGGTATGGCAGTAGTAGGTAAAGATACTAATGGCAATAGTGCTAATTATGGTAAATATATTGGTGTGGATATAATTGAAAATGTTCGTCAATTAGGTGAAGATGATTTGGATGTAGCTAGTATGCAAACTTTATATGACCAGGTAAAAGATATTAGTAGTGATGGTTATACTAGTGAAAGTTATCAGGTATTTAAAGATGCGTTAACTAAAGCTAAAGAAATGTTAAGTGAAGAGTATTTAAAATATGAAGCTTCAAGTAAAGAATTTAATCAAGCGATAAATACGTTACAAGAAGCTGTTGATAATTTAGAAAAAACAGGTAATAAAGCTGAATTACAAAGTATTTATGATAGTTATCAAAGTTTAAATAGTGATAAATATAGTGAAGCTAGCTGGAAGAATTTTGTAAATGCATTAGAATTAGCTAAAAATGTTTTAGATGATCCAGATGCAATGCAGATAGCTATTGATCAAGCTTTAAATGCATTACAAGATGCTTATAGTAAATTGGAGGTAATTGAAGAAACAGAACCAGCAGAAGATACTAATAAGGATGATAATAAAACTACTAATG
>NZ_JAGHEW010000351.1 GCF_017889095.1 Thomasclavelia sp.
AAATCCAAGGCATAACCGCTTATCGGCTGTTCCTTTTTACAATTTCATTATAGTTTATGTTATTTTAGTTGTCAATATACTTGAATTTTGTATTTCATTTTTGATTTAATATGACGGTGTTTTATTATGGTAAGAATTGTGATTATAAATTTTATGGTACATGATAGACATAAAAATTGCATCTTATACAAGAAGGGTTTACTTTTGTTTAAAAAAATATAATATTATTTATGTAAGAAACAGTATTAGTTAATTACATAATTTGGGGTGATTTTGATGTTTAGTAAAGTAAAGTTATCAAGATATTTAATATTGAGTTGTATATTGCTTTCGTTTATCATTGATGTTATTGCATTCCCTTTTTTTGATAAAACAATAGCTATTCATTTTGATGCACGAGGAAATGTAAATGGAGAATTTCATAAAATAATAATATTTTTATTACCGATATTAATGATTTTAATTCTTCAGATAAAAGATAGTTTTGGAAATAAGATATTTTTTCAAAATGATTTATCATTGACAGAACCATATAAAGTAATTATCGGAATTATAAGTGCAATTGTTTGCTTTGTTGCTAATATGTATATTGTAATTTATAACTTGAAAATTACAACGATTTCTCTATACTATATTACTTCAACGCTGATTATGTTATTAATCATTTTAGGACTATTAATACTGGTTAATAAAAAAGCTAATCAAAGAATAATCAACAGTATTATTTTAATCAGTATTGGATGCTGTTTTATTTTTCAAATACTAACTATATTCTTTAATTATAGTATTTTAAATTGGGTATCATCAATGATACTTATTTTAGTAGGGATTTTATCATTATTAAAATATAAAGAACAATGATTTTTATAAAATAGATGCTCTGTTTGAATATAATCATGTATTCAAATAGAGTTTTTTTGAATTGGTGCCAGATTGAAAAAATGTTGATTTTAAGGTATGATTTAAACATAATTAAAGAATTATTTTTGTGATTATTCAGTTATAGATTTAAATGACAAATCAAAGGAGAGGGAAAGATGTATTGTCCAAAATGTGGTAAACAAATTAAAGATGATGCTCGTTTTTGTGGGTATTGTGGCTGTCAAATTCAAACTAAAAAAGTTTGTCCTATTTGTAATCATGAAGTTGAAATGGATATGAATTATTGTAGTTATTGTGGTAATAAAATCGTAAATGATACTAAACCAACTGTAAATCCTGCAAAACAAAATAATAAAAATCAAGTAAATACTTATCAAAATCCTAATAATAATTATCAAAATAATGAGGTACTATTAACTCTTCAAGCATCCTGGTATCCAGGCGAAGTAAAGGTTGGGATTGCCAAAGGAACGGGAACATTAAAAGTATATAATAACCGGATTGAATTTGATAAAAAGATTGGTAGTAGTGCTTCGGCGGTATTTGGTGCTGTTGGTATGGCGGTTTCTGCTTCTAAAGCTAAAAAAAGTGAAGCAATGGTTTTTCCAATGAATCAAATTGCTCAAATTAGAGAAAGTTCTTATGGTGGCATGTTTCCGGCTATGGTAATTGTTTTGAAAAATGGTGAAAAGCATACTTTTGCTGGATCATTCAATCGCCAAAAAATCAATGAATGTATTAATTTAGTACGCCGTTATTTATGATAAAAAATGATTTAAGGACACTTTTTAGTGTCCTTAATTTGTGGATTTATTAAAATTGTTTTTTCTAATATACAGTCTTATTAAATAAATAATGATAAATATAATTAATATTATAGAAAAACCGATTGTGTTTTCAAAAACATTTCCAAAATTTAATTTTAACAACACCGCAAAGATCATTGATAATGATAACATTATTGTTATTCCAATTATGTTGATAAGTAATATTTCATCAAGCTTTTTTTCTTTTATTGCTACATGTATAGCTAGGATTGCTAAAAAGGCACAAATATAAATTATACGACTAAAATTACTTTGGATATTACTGTAATGCATTTGCTGCATGATTTGTGATTGTGTTAATTCTACAGTTGTTGCAATATTTTGTTTAAAAAATTCAATTATAATATAAATCATTTGAAGTAATGTTAGGCATATAATATTTAATGTACAAAGTTTTATGATAATTGGTTTTTTCATGTATTTTATTCTCCCTTGATTTTTTATTGCTGGCTATAATTTCATTGTAGATAAGAATAAATATTGTATCAACATTATAATACATTTATCTTTACGATTCTATTATAAAATGGAGAAAATATGATATATTCAATGTTTTTTTGTTTAAAGTTATATTATTGGTGTTGATTAAACCTTATTTACTTTATTATTTTGATAATTAGTGATATACTACACACTCGTAAAGGAGGCTAAGCAAAATGAAAATACGTCAAGCAACAATGAAAGATTTAAATGCAATCACCGCCGTTGAAGCCGCTTGTTTTCCATTAGCTGAAGCAGCCACTAAAGACGATTTTAAAGATCGTTTAAAAGTATATCCAAGTCATTTTTGGTTATTAGAAGAAAATGATCAGGTTATTAGTTTTATCAATGGAATGGTTACAAATGAAAGTACCATTAATGATGAAATGTTTAGTAATGTCTTGTTACATGATGAAAAAGGTTCATGGCAAGCGATTTTTGGTATAAATACTTTACCGGAATATCGAAATCAAGGATTAGCAGCACGATTAATAAATCAAATTATTGATCAAGCACGAATTGAAGGAAGAAAAGGTTGTATATTAACTTGTAAAGATAGATTAATTCATTATTATGAGAAATTTGGTTTTAAAAACTGTGGAATTTCTCAATCAGTACATGGTGGCGCTATTTGGTATGATATGCGTTTGGAATTTGGAAAGATTAATTTAAATCGCTTAAGTCGATTTATTAGTTTGATTTTAAGACATAAACCAGAAACAATTGATGTTACTTTAGACAATCATGGCTGGTTAGGTGTCGATGAAATGTTGGAAGGAATTAGAAAACATGGATATTTCATCAATCAAAGTATTTTAGATGAAATTGTCGCTAGTGATGAAAAACAGCGTTATCACTATAACGAAGATAAAACTAAAATTAGAGCAGCCCAAGGACATTCGGTTGCTGTTGATGTCGATATGGATGAAAAAATCCCCCCTGATGTTTTATATCATGGGACTTCGACTGCAAATTTAAAAAAGATTGAACAAAGCGGAATCAAAAAAATGAGTCGTTTATATGTTCATCTTTCCAAAGATGCTATGACCGCTTTTAAAGTTGGGAAACGGCATGGTATTCCAGTTGTTTTAGTGATCGATACTAAAGCAATGCAAGCAGATGGCTACAAGTTTTATCTATCGGCAAACGGCGTGTGGTTATGCGATGATATCGAATTTAAATATGTTGTTGAAATTATTAAAGAAAAGTAATGGTTAAATCCGTTACTTTTTTTTATAATATAGATAGATAGAGGTGATGAAGATGAAACAAAATTTTTTATGGGGTGGTGCACTTTCAGCTAATCAGGTGGAAGGAGCTTACAATGAAGCTGGTAAAGGTCTTAGTATTTGTGATGTAATGCTTGTAGGTGGCATTGATCAAAAAAGAAAAAAGACTGCTAAAATAGAAAATGATAAATATTATCCTAGTCATGAGGCAATTGACTTCTATCATCATTATAAAGAAGATATTCAACTATTTAAACAAATGGGATTTAATTGTTTAAGGGTATCAATTGCCTGGAGTCGGATTTATCCTAATGGTAATGATAAACATCCTAATGAGGAAGGCTTACAATTTTATGATGATTTATTTGATGAATTATTAAATAATGGGATTCAACCAATTGTTACCTTATCACATTATGAAATGCCTTATTATTTAAGTAAGTGGTATAACGGTTTTGAAAATCGTAAGTGTATTAAGTTTTTTGAAAACTTTGCTATTACCTGCTTTGAAAGATATAAAGATAAAGTAAAATACTGGCTTACTTTTAATGAAATCAATGGAATGTTATTAAATCCTTATACTGGTGGTGGTGTTGAAATCAACAAACCAGATCAATACTTAAAGAAAGTTTTGACAGCCTGTCATCATATGTTTGTTGCTAGTGCTAAAGCTGTTATTGCTTGTCATAAAATAATTCCTGATGCTAAAATTGGCTGTATGATTTCATATATAGGTAGTTATAGTGGAACTTGTAAACCTAAAGATGTAAGACTTAATCAGTTGTTTATGGATATTAATTTATTTTTTAGTGATGTTCAGGTACGAGGTTATTATTCTAGAAAAGCAATGAGCTATTTAAAAAACTATAATATTAAATTACCAATTCGTGATGAAGATTTAGTTTTATTAAAAGCAGGTGTAGTTGATTATATTGGTTTTAGTTATTATCAAAGCATCGTCATTTCTAATGAAATATTCACTAAGATAAAAGCTGGTAAAAATATCCTAGCTGGTGTTAAAAATCCGTATCTAAAAAATAGTCGCTGGGATTGGCAAATCGATCCTCAAGGTTTAAGAATTGCTTTAAATACTTTGTATGATCGTTATCAAATTCCATTATTTATAGTTGAAAACGGACTAGGAGCAGTAGATAAGTTTAGTGAAGATAAACAAATTCATGACGTTTATCGTAGTGATTATTTAAAACGGCATGTCATGGAAATGAAAAAGGCTATTGAAATCGATGGGGTTGATGTAATTGGTTATACTTGGTGGGGACCAATAGATTTAGTTAGTTATTCAACTGGAGAAATGGAAAAGAGATATGGTTTTATCTATGTTGATAGAGATAATGAAGGAAACGGAACGTTAAAACGTTATCTTAAAGATTCCTTTTACATTTATCGTAAAATTATTAAAACTAACGGTGAATGTTTAAAAGAAATTCCTCGTTATAGTTTAGATACTCCAGTTAAAGAAATCTTAAAAATTGATGGTTTAAAAGAAACCATCAAGGAAGTTTCTCAAGGTAGAGTAAATGATATTTTATTAAAATTAGCAAGTAGAATGAAATTAGGTAATTTATTAACTAAATTAGATGTCGATCCAGCAAGTCAAAAAATGATTGCTGATTTGTTAAATTATTTTGAAAAACCAGTAACTAAAAAATAATA
>NZ_JAGHEW010000352.1 GCF_017889095.1 Thomasclavelia sp.
ATAATAACATTTTGATGATAGTGCTGTTGCATACATTGTGAAATACGATATAAAGATTCTTTCAAATCAATCAAACTGCTATCTCTATTTCTAAGTTTTTTTAATATATGTCTGTCTGTTTCATCAATATATTTACTTTCTAATAATTCAGGATTCTTTTTAATAACATCGCCTATTAAAGAAGCAAATTTTTCTATCTGCGCTGTGTAATTATTTTCGATCATATCTTTTAGCGTTAAAAAGATAATTGGATACTGGTTTTGAAGTTTCATGATTTCTTTATTTTCACTGATCTTTAATCCATCAAATAAATAAGCATTTTCTGTTCTTTGTTTGAGAAAAAATAATAAAGCATTGACATATTCAAGGTCTTACCAAATCTTCTTGGTCTAGAATATAACATTACTTCATCACTTAAGACATCTTCAATTAACATCGTTTTATCAACATAATAATAATTATTATCTAATAATTTTTTAAAGTTTTCAATGCCCATACATATCCGCTTCATGATCATCTTTCCTTTCGCTTTAATTATTTTTATTATATCATAGCTATATTTAAAAGTCATTTTTCTAAAATTGGGTTCTTTAGCCTAGTTTCTAGTTAATACTTATAAATTCCTGTAATGTGAAACATCAAAGTATTTCTTGAACTTTTTCATAATAAAAAGAACCTCTATATTATTAAAATAATGAGGTTCTTTTTTGTTTGATCAGTTTTAAAAACTATATTTCTTTTTTTCTAGCTACTACTAGAAAGCGATGAGTTGTTAATTCAAAATAACTTTTTTCTTTAATTTCTCTTAATACATGACCATAAAAATTCATGAATCGATCTTGACTAACATCACTGCGAGTAATCTTTTTTAAAAATTGTACAAAAGCAGCTAATGTATCAAAACGAATAAAGCCATGTTCTTCAAAGCCATCAACAATTTCTAAGCCGATGTCACTTAAAGTTCTTTTACCGGCTTCTAGATCCCAGCGGCCTGATAATTTAAATGGTAAAAAGATATTAGTTAATTCTTTGTAATTATCACTACCCATTTGATTTACAACTAAATAACCGCCTGGTTTGATTACTCGATATAAATCATATTTGTCATAATTAGCTAGCTCATTGACAACAATATCTAGTCGTTCATCTTTAAACGGCAATTTTCCTTCTTCAGTTAAACTAGTAACTTTTACATTACGGCTTTCTAAGCGTTCTTTAGCTTTATCACTTTGAATTTCAACAGCATAAGTAATTGGCGGTAAGTATTCAAAAGAATCCACGTATTCACCGCCATCATAAGATACAAAAGCTAAATGCACATCTTCATTTAAATATCTTGATGCAATATCTTTACTAGAATAACTAGGGATACTGTATTTGATCATTGCTTCTTTTTGATCTTTAATAGCTTCATTAATTTCTGCCTGATTTGTTATAGCCATTTTTATTGGTTTACGAAAGCGTAATTTATTGTAATAAAAACCGGTTACCTGACTTAAAGCATCAAAGATTACCCCAACAGCTACAAAACCAACTAGTTCAATCAGCCATTCAATTGAAAAAAAAGGTTGAATTGAAGCAATCATATAACATACCACACACATTAAAATAATACTGCGAGTTCGTGTATATTTAAATGGTTTGGTATATTTAAGATACCAGTTAATGGCATTTGTCTTTTTTGCTGACTTACCTTCAAGCTCACAAAAAATCAATTTTATCACCATCAGCATAACCGCTAATGATACTAACATATAAATATAATATTCCATTTTACTACCTCTTATAGATTTGTTCTCCTTCTATTGTATAATAACTATCGTTTTCTACAGTTACAAAATAACCACTATCATTAAACTCCAAATCACCTTCCTGGTAAAAGAGTACTTCAAATTCTTCCATGTCATAAACATAGCTAGTTCCGTTTTTATTAAAAATACCATATACGTCACCATTATACTCAAAAACAGTTCCTTCTTTCATGAAACTATCATCGATTACAACTGTTCCGGTTGTATCAAAAACAACATACTGGCTACCACTTTTATATCCAGCATAGAATTTTTTACCTAAATACTCAATTCGTTTGTATTCTTTAGAAACTTTTTTATTATCAGTATCAATCAAATAATATTTATCTTCTTCTTTAGAAACCATCGCTAAAGAATTACGATCAAATACTTCAGCACTTTGATATACCGTTTTAAAAGCTGGTTTGCCATCAAAACCATAATATTGATAACCTTCATCCTTAACAAAAACTGGGAAGATTTCATTTCTAATTTGCGAAGCTAATGGATCTAACTGAATTCCTTCAACTTCTTTTTCTTTACCATCACAAACAAATGTATGGGGACCGTAAATAGTACCAGCACTCTTGATTACATAATTCTTATAATCATAATAATAGCTGTTTGTTTCCTTAATATTACCTTTGTTACTAAAAATATAAGTTGTTTGATTTAAAACGCCAATAATATTTTTTTGACTATCATAATATAAATCATCTAATTCCTGTTCTTTAGTAAATAATACTTTTCCTTTAGTATTTACTGCAGTTACTTCATGACTTTTACGATTATATAGTAAATAGCCTTGATCATCATCTTGATCCATTAATTGGTTATCACCACCACTTTTAACTCGAAGCGAATCTTCAGTTGATAAATGATTATAAATATAAGCTTCTTTTTTATAGTTTACGATCGTATATTTTTCATCAATTGTATAAGCACTAATAATTTCATTATTACTGCTTAATAACTCTTCACCAGTATCATATAATACCCGATACTCTTTACCATCTTTAATAACTGGTAACCCAGTAAGCGTAATTTTAACATCTTTACTTTGTGAATATAATTTTTTTCCTTCACTATTTAAAATCGTGATTTTATCATCTTTATCATAACCAACTAACATATTGGCAATTGATTCTAATTTGGTGTATTTACCAAGTTTAATACCCTCACTGCCATCACTAAGTAAATAACCATAGTCATCACCTTTAACAACAATAAAACCATCGGTTCCCACCGCTTCATATTTATCATAGATAAACTTAGTCAGTTTTTCTCCTTCATAATCAACTAATGCATATTTATCTTTACTATTTTCAACAAATAGAGTTTGGTTATTTTCGTTATTTGAACATCCAGTTACTATCAATAATGCTAATAATCCTGCTGCGATTTTTTTCATTCTTTTCACTCCTAACAAACAAAACAATTATAGCATGTTTTTTGTCGATAAACTACTCAACAAATTAAAATTTATTGTCCTAATCATTATAAATAAAAAAACGATAATTTTAGAATTATCGTTTTCGCCAACTTTTATTAGCTTATTCAACCACTAATGGTTCTTCATTATTGAATGTTTTACCATCTTTAGTTGTTACAACATAGTATACTGAAGTTGTATCTGGTGTATAATAGATTTCTAATGTATCAATAGTTGTGATTTTAATACCTTGCGCTTTAACGTCTTCTTTTACCATTTTTTCAATTTCAACCGCAGTTACGTTTTTTCCGTTATGTTGGATCTCAACTGTTGCTTTCATTCAAACAATCCCCCGTTTCTTTTGAGTTTACTAACAAAGACATAATAGCATATCTTTTTAAAATATGCAAATTTTTATGAAAATAACAACCTTTTTTAGCTATTAAGCCTAAAAAGGTTGTTATTTTTTATCTAAATAAACCTAAATCAATTAAAAATTAGTGAATTATCTCAAAAAAACAGAGAATTATTTCGCTTTCATACGATATTGCTGACGCCGTTGTTGTTCAGTTAAATAACGTTTTCTTAACCGAATATGTTTAGGCGTTACTTCTACTAATTCATCATCATTAATATAATCTAAGCATCCTTCTAAATTAAACGTCCGTGGTCGTTTTAACACTACTGTAGAATCTTTAGAAGATGAACGTGTATTCGTTAGCTGTTTTCCTTTAGTAACATTAACTACTAAATCGTTATCACGACTATGTTCACCAACAATCATCCCTTCATAAACTTCAATTCCTGGTTCCACAAACATAACCCCACGATCTTCAACACTGCCTAATGCATAAGCTGTTGTTTGACCGCTATCAATTGAAATCAGTGCTCCTAAAGAACGTTCTCCAACTGTTTCTCCTTCCATAGGACGATATTCTAAAAATGAATGAGAAATAATTCCATAACCTTTAGTCATCGTTAAAAAGTTAGTCATGAAGCCAATTAACCCCCGAGAAGGAATTGTATAAGTAATACTTGTCTGACCATCATTACTTACCATATTTTCCAAAGTTCCACGACGATATCCTAGTGATTCAATTACATTTCCAATACAATCATCAGGTGCTTCAATATTTACTTCTTCGTATGGCTCACATTTAACCCCATCGATTTCTTTAACAATAACTTTTGGTTTAGAAACTTGTAATTCAAAACCTTCACGACGCATATTTTCAATTAAAATTGATAAATGTAATTCACCACGACCAGAAACGATCCATTCTTCACTATTGGCCATTCGTTCAATTTTTAACGATACATCACGATTAGTTTCTTTAAACAAACGTTCTTCGATTTGTCTTGCTGTAACGAATTTTCCATCTTTACCCGCAAATGGTGATGTATTGGTTCCAAATACCATTTGAATTGTTGGTTCATCAACCTTTAATAAAGGTAACGCTTCTTCTTGACCAGTAGTACATACAGTTTCACCAACTCCAATATCACTAAGTCCAGCGATAGCAACGATATCCCCAGCATAAGCTTCTTCGATTTCAATTCGGTGTAAACCTAAAAATCCATATAATTTTTGAATTCTAAACTGACTATGACTACCATCCTGACGAACACAAGTTACACTTTCATTAACTTTGATCTTACCTCTTTGAATTCGTCCAATCCCAATTCTTCCTACATAATCATTATAATCTAATAATGCCGGCTGGAATTGTAATGGACCATCTTGATCAACTAATGGTTCCGGAATTTCATTAATGATCATTTCAAATAAACAATCCATATTTGGCTCTTGAGTTGCTAGATTACTATCTAAACTAGAAGTCCCTTGCAGCGCTGAAGTATAAACAATTGGGAAATCTAACTGATCATCATCAGCTCCTAATTCCATGAATAACTCTAATACTTCATCCATTACTTCCTGGATTCTTACAACAGGACGGTCAACTTTATTAATAACAACAATTGGTTTTACTTTTGCTTCTAATGCTTTCTTTAAAACAAAACGAGTTTGTGGCATTGTTCCTTCATAAGCATCAACGACCAATAAAACGCCATCAACCATATTCATGATTCGTTCTACTTCACCACCAAAATCAGCATGACCTGGTGTATCCATAATATTAATTCGATAATCTTTATAATTAATTGCAGTATTTTTCGCTAAGATCGTAATTCCTCTTTCACGTTCAATAGCGTTACTATCCATAGCTCTTTCAGCAATCTGTTCATTATCACGTAAAGTACCTGATAATTTTAACAGCTGGTCTACTAAAGTTGTTTTACCATGATCAACATGGGCAATAATTGCGATATTTCTAATCTTCATCTTATTTCAACCTCTCTTACAATTCCAACATTATAACACAGAATTAGATTTTGTCATTAATTTTTCTACCATAAAATATTCGATATTTACAATTAAAATCATAAAAAACTTTTTTTATATGTCAATGGTGTAACTTTCATTTTTTCTTTAAACTTTTTGATATAAAAATTAGAACTGGCAAAACCACATTGATAAGCAATTTCACTAATCGTTAAATCAGTTTTCATCAATTCAATACTTTTTCTAATTCTAAAATCAACTATATATTCAAATAATTGACAATTCATCTTATTTTTAAAATCCCGACATAAATAAGTTGTCGTTAAACCAACCTCATCACTAAGATCTTTTAGCGTTATTTTATCCTGATAATGTTTTTCAATATAAGCTAAGATCTTTTTCAACCGTTCATCATGATTATATTGTTTAGTTAGATCTAATGTATTAAAAAAATTTTTAAACATCAATGACCAGATTGAAAGTAATTCAATATAAATATCTAATTCATCTTGGCTGGTTTTATATAGCTGATTTATCTTTTTTAGTTTTTCAATAACTAAATGATGCCACGATTTTGATAAATCAAAATAATAAAAATCAATTGCCTTATTTAAAATAACTGGTTCAAGATATTTTGAATTAATGATACTTCCTGCCTGGCTATATAAAAAACGGGGTTCAATTGCTAAACAAAGATAATAACTCTTAGTTTTGTTTTGATTAAAAGTACGATGCAACTGTTCACTGTTGATAAATAGAGCTTGACCTGGTTTAAATGTAATCAGTTTTTGATTAATTTGAAAAGTGACACTGCCTTCGATCATTAAACAAAACTGAAGTGATTGATGATAATGCCAGTTAGTATAATCTAAAATATTAGGATAAACATGATCATCATACAGCGCCAAAGGAAAAGCTAAACTGCCAATAGTTTTTTTATCTTCATAATCTTTATTCATATTTCCTCCAAAAAGCTAATATCAATTGATATTTAGCCAATATAAATATTTTTTTAAATTAAAAAAAGCAATATAATTATATCAGAAAACAAAGGAGGAAAAAATAATGTATTATGATTTAACTTTAAAAATCACTTCAAAAATAATAAAGGATGCTAATGGTAATGACAAGTTTTCATTAACAGGTCATTTAGGAACCCACTTTGATGTTATGGACAAAGTCTTCCCGCTTGATTATTTGCGTTTACCAGCTATTGTTTATGATGTATCATCAATAAGAAACCGTGACATCACTGAAAATGATATTAATTTAAATTATCTTGAAAAAGGTCTGTTTGTCGCTTTCTATACTGGTTATGTTGATGAATATGGTTATGGTAATAAAGAATATTTTAAAGATCATATTCAGTTATCAAGAGAATTAATTGATTTATTATTAGAAAAACAAGTACGTATCATTGGGATCGATGCACCCGGAATTCGTCGTGGTAAAGAACATACCCCAATTGACCAGTACTGTGCTAACCATGATGTTTTTGTAGTTGAAAATATGGATGGTATGAAAGCACTGCTTCAAGGAGAAAAACAAACTAGCTGTTTAATAAACACTTTTCCCGTAAATTATAGTGATTTAACAGGTTTACCATGTCGTATCGTAGCTGAAAAATAGGGGCTGTAACGAGCAATAAATAAATTATAGTCTCTAAAACGCAAAAACGTACGACAAAATCGTACGTTTTTTTGGTATAATATATATAT
>NZ_JAGHEW010000353.1 GCF_017889095.1 Thomasclavelia sp.
CATAGAGTTGTCTAAAACTTTTTTCAATGTTTCATTATCTTTTTGAGCATACGATATAGTAAGACTAGGAGAAAATACGGACGATAAACTACCCATTGAATTCAAAATATACTTTGGAATGGTTTTTGAAAGAGATAAAATTCCCATAGCAGCTGGACTAATTATTAAATTTGAAATAAATAAATCTAATCCTGTCAAAAGTACTGATC
The DNA here is from genome assembly GCF_017889095.1 of Thomasclavelia sp. Taxonomy (GTDB): domain Bacteria; phylum Bacillota_I; class Bacilli_A; order Erysipelotrichales; family Coprobacillaceae; genus Thomasclavelia. Next base: position 210 of record NZ_JAGHEW010000353.1, read on the forward strand.
CTATTTTAGTAAAACTGTTCCATATTCCATTTACTATTAGTTCTTTTACGTAAGAGAACTTAAAATAATGAATAGAGATCTTAATTTCAGGTAACAATCTCACTGTATAAAAATAATTTCTAAAAAATACGTAAAAATTAGAAATAAGTACTCCAACACCTAAATACCAGATATGAGGATCAAACAAAAAATAAAAGACTATTATTATTATTAATCTTATACCCCAACATTCTATTTGTCTTTGTGAATCCAAATCAACTCGATTCTTTGTAAAAGTAGCAACGCCAAAAATTGATGTTATGATACTTAAAAGAAAATTAATCAGCATTAAAGCAAAAAGTATTTTAATTTCTATAATATATTCATAATTTATATTAATAATATTATTTAAATTTAAAACTAATAAAAAAAAAGGCACTATTAAAGAAATTGCTAAAATAATATTTGAAAAAAGTACGGAATTAAAATAACAATTTAAATCATCTTTATTTGAATAATAACTTATTGTGATATATCTACTTGCCATTGAATTTAATGCAACAGAAATAATTGATGCATAATTAACAAAATCATTTGACAAATCATAATAACCATAAATTTCTTGGCCCAAATAATATACTACAATTTTTGTTATAATCATTGTTATCACAAACATAATGCCTATTGATGCTATTTTGTAAATTAAATTTATATAGTTTTGATTATTATTCATTTATACTCCTTTTTAACAATAAATATAATAATTTATACAATTTACTTGAAAAACAAAATATGTTAAACTGAATTTTTTTTCTTAACTTGATATATTTATTACGATTTACATTTTTTTTATATGTACATGCCTCTTTTTTTAAAATCTCATATTCATATTCGGTATATTTATTACATAATAAAAAGTTTATCTTAGTTAATAAAGAAAAAGCATAATACACTTCTCCTACATTTTTTATCTGCTCAAACTGCTCTAAATACCTCATTTGCTTATAAGCTGCAATAATAAAATCATCGTTAAATGTCGATGAATGTGTAATGCTCCCATCCCTTTGAAAATAGTTATATAATGGTGTAGGATTATATACTATTTTAGTACATTCCATAAATAATTGACTCATAATATAGAAATCTTCACATTTTTTTCCTATTGGAAATTTTATATTTTGAAACAACTCTGTTTTAAACATTTTATCGCAACTGGACATGTTATACTCATAAAAATCATTCATTCGTGCTATAGCTTCATACTTATTCATAACTCTTATTTTTTTACTTTTATCCCAGATGTTTGTATATGTGGGATAAATATATTTTTTTCCACATACAGATACATCCGCATTATAGTTTATTAAGTCATGTAATAATATTTGAATATATTTTGGTTCTATCCAATCATCAGAATCAACAAAGCATATGTAATTACCACTTGCTTTTAGAATACCGTGATTTCTTGCATCTGATAGTCCGCCGTTATTTTTATGAATTACTTTTATTCTTTCATCTCTTCTTTTCCAAATATCACATTTTGTTCCTGAATCATCAGTAGATCCATCATCAACCAGAATAATTTCTATATTTGAATATATTTGATTAACAATACTATTAATACATCTATCCAAATATTTGCTCACATTATAAACTGGAACAATTACTGAAACTAAATCAAACATTTTTCCTCCTATTAATCAGTAGTATTCACTACTTTTTTTAAAAATAATTTCTAACTAAATATCGGTTAAAAAGATATAATTATCACTATCTAAATTTTATTGTGTATTTTAAATCTTAAATTGACTAATTAAATCACCTAATTTTGACATATGGTTTTTATATTACATAATTTTTTACCAAAAAAAACTATATGGATAAATATGATTCCATTCAGGTCTATATATTTGAATAACGAAAAAATAAATCATACATAAAAATATTATCACTATACCTATAAAAAGTTTATTATGCCTTATTTCTAATTTCTCTACTATATTTGGAATCAATATAATTACAAACGCAAAAAAATATGATGAAACTCTTGATAATATAGTAAACTTTGAAGACAAAAAAGTTATGAAAAAAGATAGGAACAAAAACCAAAATTCTAATTTATATTCTTTAAATATAGTATCATATTTTAAAATATTTATTCTTTTTAAAATAAAAACAAATAAAAAAATTGAAATATGAATAAATACCTGTAGAATTGTTGCTTGCCTAATAATTCCATTTCTATATATGCTATTTGAATAATCAGTATAAAAATTTAAACTTGAAATTAAAATATTCAAAATCGAATCAAAAAAATAATAAGCCAATATCATAAAGCAAGTAGCAGCAATAACATTTCTTTTATTAAATTCTATTTTTTTTGCTATATAAGATAACAAAAATACAATACTAGTTTTATGAAATAAAAAAGCTATAAATG
>NZ_JAGHEW010000053.1 GCF_017889095.1 Thomasclavelia sp.
AAAAAGTTTGCAGATGAACAGCTTAAATTTGATTTAATCATTTTAGATCCTCCTTATGGCAAAAACATGGTCAACGGGATCTTAGAATTCTTACTTACTAATAAAATGTTAAATAATAATTGTACGATTGTAATTGAAGAATTAAAAGAAGTAGTTTTTAAAGAATTTGCTGATTTAAAATTAATCAAAAAATATGAGTATGGGATAACAGCTTTAAATATATATGAATATGAGGTAGCATGATGAAAAAAAATATTGCAGTATATGTAGGAACATTTGATCCAGTTACCAATGGACATTTAGATATAATCGAACGAGCAAGCAGGATGTTTGATACTTTATATGTAACGATCTGTATTAATCCTAATAAACAGGGATTATTTACAATTGATGAGCGCAAAGCTCTATTAAAAGAAGCTTGTAAAGATTTTGATAATGTCATCGTTGATTCTACCGATAAATTATCAGTAGAATATGCCCGTGATGTTGGTTCTAAGATTCTAGTTAGAGGTATTAGAGCAACAATGGATTTTGAATACGAATTACAGCTGGCTTTTTCGAATCAATACTTAGATAAAGAAGTTGATATGGTTTTTTTAATGACTAAACCATCGCATTCGTTTATTTCTTCATCAGCAGTAAAAGAAATGGTCAGCCATCACCGTAGTGTAGCGGGACTAGTTCCTAAATGTGTTGAAACAGCCTTACAAAGAAAATATCAGTAAAGTAAAAGTATCCAGGGAATTTCCCTGGATATTTTGTTTATAAAGTCTAAAAATATGCATTTATTTAACGATTAGATAGTAATTTGTCATAGAATAACATATTCTATGACAATCATTATAACATAGTTATTAAAATTATTGAATTTAAAGCGCTAAAAATAAAGTAAAGATTAACTAAATCAATAATTATATTGATTCTATTATTTAAATAAACAACAAAAAATTACTGTTTATTTTTAAAATTATGGTATATTTGTCTTAGAATATGTTATTCTAAGACGCATTTTATTGCCAATAAAAATAATTGAGTAAAAGTTTAGTAAAAAAGGGGTTAATTATGGAATATGGAATCGATATAAGTGAAAATAATGGGAAGATTGATTTTAACGAAGTGATTAAAGCAGGAAATAGCTTTGTGATCATTAAAGCCGGAACCGGACAATCATTATTAAATAAAGATAGCTGTTTTGAACGTAATTATTATTATGCAAAAATTAATGGTTTAAAAGTTGGGGTTTATTGGGATTTACAGGCAAGGACGGTAAATCAGGCTTTGATTGAAGGTCGCATTTGTTTAACGATAATTAAATCAAAACAATTTGAATATCCTATCTATGTAACAATTAAAGAAAAGTATTATCATGATTTTAATCAGTCTTTAAGTGTGATCGTAGAGAGTTTTTGTATGGTTTTAGAAAGTCAGGGCTATTATACAGGAGTTTATGCAAGCAAAGCTTATTTTAAGGAAAAATTAGTTAATATCCATAATATTTTTGATAAATGGGTCATTGATGATAAAAACAATGGAGATATAAGTGAATTTGATTATAAAATGTATCAATATCCTAATAAATGTTATTTTAATAAAGGTTATATTAACCAAAACATTGTATGTGATTTTGATTATCCGACAATTATTAAAAAATCTCATTTGAATAATTGGTAAAAATATTAAATTTATTGTTATTTATTAGTTTATTAATTGTAAAATCATCATTAATTTGTTATGATTGATTAAGAAAAATAATGCAACTGGGGTATAATAGATATTATTGCCCAATTATACCTCGAAAGAGGTATTTTTTATGGAGGTAAACAGATGAAGAACGTATTTACATTAAAGGATTTTTCAGTTGAGGAAATCAACCAGATTTTAGATGAAGCTGAGGAATTTAAAGCTGGTAAGAAAGTTGATTTTAAAGGTCAAAAAGTAGTCGCTAATTTATTTTTTGAACCATCAACGAGAACTCATTATAGTTTTGATAAAGCCGCTTTTAATTTAGGTTGTCGAACTCAAAACTTTGAAGCAGCAAATTCAAGTGTTCAAAAAGGGGAAAGCCTTTATGACACGGTTAAATTTTTTGAATCAATTGGCTGTGATGCGGTGGTAATAAGACATCCTAAAGAAAATTATTATCAAGATTTAGTGGGACGGATCAACATACCAGTTGTAAGTGGTGGTGATGGTACGGGAAATCATCCAAGTCAATCATTATTGGATTTGATGACAATTCGTGAGGAATTTGGTCATTTTGATGGTTTAAAAGTAGTTATTGTTGGGGATATTGTTCATTCACGGGTTGCTCATAGTAACTTTGAAGTAATGAGACGTTTAAATATGGAAGTTTATACTAGCGGTCCTAAACAATTTGAAGAACCAGGATATAATTATGTTGATTTCGATCGCATTTTACCAGAAGCGGATGTTGTGATGCTGCTTCGAGTTCAACATGAACGTCATCATGAATTGATGCGTCTTACAACAAAGCAGTATCATCAAATGTTTGGGTTAAATCCAGATCGAGTTGCGAAAATGAAGAAAGGAGCGATCATAATGCATCCAGCACCATTTAATCGTAATGTTGAAATTGCTGATGAAGTGGTAGAATGCGATAAAAGCAGAATCTTTAAACAAATGGCTAATGGTGTTTTTGTGCGGATGGCATTATTAAATCGGGTATTACAAGATGACTAAGATATTATTTAAAAATGGAAATGTATTTTATCATGGTAAAATACAAAAGTTAGATGTATTAATTGAAGATGAATATATTAAAGAAATTGCCCCTAAGATCAATGAAGGTGACACGATCATTGATTTGCAGGGGAAACTATTAACACCTGGATTAGTTGATTTACATGTTCATTTAAGAGAACCAGGGTTTGAATATAAAGAAACAATTGCTACAGGAACTAACAGTGCTAAATATGGTGGTTACAGTCATTTAGTAGCCATGGCGAATACTAAACCTTGTATGGATGATGTTGAAACAATTAGAGATTTTACTAATCGTGTAAAAAAAGACGGGAAAGTGCATACGTATACTTATAGTGCCATTACTACAGATTTAAAAGGAGCAGAACTGGTTGATTTTAAGGCCAATGTTAATGAACCGATTGTTGTAGGTTTTTCTGATGATGGTAAAGGGGTTCAAAGTAAAGAGATGATGAAAGCAGCTATGATCAAAGCTAAAGAAGTTGACAGTATCATTGTTGCTCATTGTGAAGATGAAAGTGAATTACAAGCTGGTGCCTGTGTCAATTTAGGTGAGTATTCAAAAGCTAATGATTTAGTAGGAATCAATAATGCTTCTGAATACAAACAGGCTATGCGTGATCTTGAATTAGCTGGTGAAATTGGTAATCGTTATCATATTTGTCATATTTCCACTAAAGAAACTGTGGCTGCTTTAAAACAAGCCCGCAAAACTAATTCATTAGTTAGTGGTGAAGCTTGTCCTCATCATTTAATTTTAACTGATGAAAATATTAAGGATCTAAATCCTAATTATAAGATGAATCCGCCACTTAGAAGTAAGGAAGATTTAAAGGCATTAATTCAAGGTATTAATGAAGGAGTCGTAACAGTCATTTCTACTGATCATGCTCCTCATAGCATTGAAGAAAAAAATCAGCACATTTCTAAAGCTCCATTTGGAATTATCGGGATTCAGCATGCTTTTAGTTTAATGTATACATATATTGTTAAAAAGGGATTAATTCCCCTAGAAACAGTACTTAGCTGTATGAGTGTTAATCCAGCTAAAGTAATTGGTTTTAAACATGATTTAGAAGTTGGTTATAAAGCTAATTTAGCGGTATTTGATCTCGATGAAGAATATACGATTACTAAAGAAAGTATTAAATCAAAAGCAATTAATACCCCATTTTTAGATACTAAGTGTTTTGGGGCATTAAAATATCATGTTTTAGATGGTGTGGTTACAAAAATTTAGGAGGGAATTATGGCGAATCTTCAAGGAATGATGAAAATTACGGCAATTAATAATATTGCTGATGATGTTTATGAAATGATATTAGAGGGCGATGGAGCTAAATATATTAGCGCTCCAGGACAGTTTATTAATATTAAGATCAATGACAGTTTACAGCCATATTTAAGACGACCAATGTCAATCAGTGATTATGATGATGATCATATTGTTATTGTTTTTAGAGTTGTTGGTGAAGGAACAGCAATTTTAAAAGATAAAAAAGTTGGCAGTGAATTAGATTGTTTAATTGGTTTAGGTAATGGTTTTACGATCAAAGATGGTAAAGCATTATTAGTTGGCGGTGGTTTAGGAACACCACCACTATATAATCTTGGAAAAAAATTAGCTAAACAAGGTTATGAAGTTATTACGGTTTTAGGTTTTAATAGTGCTAAAGATGTTTTTTACCAAGATAAGTTTGCTGAGTTTTCAAAAGTTTATTTAGCGACAATGGATGGTTCTTTAGGAACAAAAGGAACAGTTATTGATGTAATTAAACAAGAAGAAATTACTTTTGACCATTATTATGCTTGTGGACCAGAACCGATGTTAGATGCGTTAGCTATAAATTATCCTGATAATGGACAATTATCTTTTGAAGCTCGTATGGGCTGTGGCTTTGGTGCCTGCATGGGATGTTCATGTAAAGTAAAAACAAAACCATATAAGCGAATCTGTGTTGAAGGACCAGTTTTAGAAAGTGATGAGGTGATTGTAAATGGCTAATTTAAAAGTATCTTTACCAGGGTTAGAAATGAAAAATCCGGTGATTCCAGCTAGTGGAACATTTGGTTTTGGCTATGAATTTACGAAGTTTTATGATATCAATATTTTGGGTTCCATCATGCTTAAAGGGACTACTTTAGAACCTCGTTATGGTAATCCATTACCAAGAATTGCTGAAGGACCAAGTGGTATGCTTAATGCAATCGGACTACAAAATCCGGGTGTTGAAGCAGTTATGAGTGAAGAATTAGAAAAATTACGACCAGTTTATCAAGATAAAGTAATTGCCAATATTGGTGGCAGTGCCCCTGAAGATTATGTTGAAACAGCTAGATTAATTTCTAATCATGATATGGTAGGAGCATTAGAATTAAATATTTCTTGTCCTAATGTTCATAGCGGGGGAATTCAATTTGGAACTAATCCACAAATGGCAGCCGATTTAACTAGACGGGTAAAAGAAGTATCTAAAGTACCGGTTTATGTAAAATTATCACCAAATGTTACAGATATCGTGGAAATGGCTAAAGCTGTTGAAGCAGCTGGAGCAGATGGAATTACGATGATCAATACTTTAGTAGGAATGCGGTTTGATTTTAAAACTGGAAAACCGATCATCGCTAATAAAACTGGCGGTTATTCAGGACCGGCAATTTTCCCAGTTGCTTTAAGAATGGTTTACCAGGTAAGTCAGGCAGTAAAAATTCCGGTAATTGGTATGGGGGGAATTCAAAGCGGTAAAGATGTCATTGAAATGATGTCAGCGGGTGCCAGTGCGGTAGCGATTGGCTGTCAAAATTTAGTAGACCCTTATGCTTGTCAAAAAATCATTGCGGAACTAGATGATTTATTAAATACGCTTGGTGTTGATGATATTAATGAAATTGTGGGACGTTCTCATCAGTTTTAATTTGGAGAATTGGCTAACCAATTCTCTTTTATTTTAAAGAAAAAAGTATATCTTTTAATGTTAAGATAAGTTATAATTTAACAATGGTGGTGATTAAATGGATTTAGATAAATTATTAAATAAAAATCAAAAAGAAGCAGCCGTTTATCTTGACAGTAATTTACGAATTATCGCTGGTGCGGGATCAGGTAAAACAAGAGTAGTTACTTATCGCATCGCATATTTAATTGATGAAGTTGGGGTTGCTCCTTATAAAATACTTGCAATAACGTTTACCAATAAAGCAGCTAACGAAATGAAAGAACGAGTAGCTAATTTATTAGGTCCTCATAGTTTTGGGACCTTGATTTGTACGATTCATTCATTATGTGTGCGGATTTTAAGACAACACATTAATGTGATTAATTATCCCAGCAATTTTATGATCATGGACGAAGAAGATCAAAAAGCACTGCTTAAAAAAATCTATACTAATTTATCAGTTGATTCTAAAGCAATTAGCATTAAAAGTATGTTAACGACCATTTCTAGTTATAAAATGGCTAATGTTTCTCCAGCAAGGGCGATAGAATTAGCGGGACAGTTTACTGGAGAACTTGCCAAAGCCAAAATTTATCAAGAATATCTAGCTTATCAAGAAGATCATTTTATGCTTGATTTTGATGATCTGTTATTAAAAACAGTCTATATCTTTGAAAACTATCCTGATGTTTTAGAAAAATGGCAACGTAAATTCCAATATATTCATGTCGATGAGTTTCAGGATGTTGGTAATATTGAATATCGTTTAGTTAAATTAATGTCTAAACAGGCCATTACTTGTGTAGTTGGTGATCCTGATCAGACGATTTATTCATTTAGAGGGGCTGATGTTAATTATATTTTAGATTTTGATAAAGATTTTAAACCATGCAAGACAGTCATTTTAGATCAAAATTATCGTTCGACCGGGAATATTTTAAATGTTTCTAATAATTTAATTAGAAAGAATCAAAATCGATTAGAAAAGGATTTATTTACGCAGCAAACTGGTGGTGGTGAAGTTATTCATTATACCGGTAAAAATGAACAGGATGAAGCTAATTATATTTGTGGTCAAATTGAAAAAATAATTAGTGAAGTTGAAGGCGTCAATTATCGTAATTTTGCCATTTTATATCGGGCTAACTATTTATCAAGAACAATTGAACAGTCATTGATTTCTCATGGTATTGATTATCGGATCTTTGGCGGTTTAAAATTCTTTAGTCGTAAAGAAGTAAAAGATGCTTTAAGTTATTTACAATTAGTTTGTAATGATGAAGATCTTGCATTTGAACGAATTATTAATGTTCCAGCGCGGGGAATTGGTAAAAAAACATTAGAAAATATTCAATTAGTAGCCTTAAATAATCAAGTCAGTTTATATGAAGCTTTAACATTATTTAGTGATCAAATTAAATTATCAACTAAAGCTAAAAAAGAACTAAAACGTTTTGTTTTGGCAATCGAAACGGCCAAACAGTCAACTTTACCACTTCATGAAATGTTTGAAAAGCTAATTGAAGATGTAGGTTATATTGAAATGTTGAAAAAAGATCTCGAAGATAATCGAATTAATAATATCCAGGAGTTACAAAATTCAATTTATACATTTGTCAATCAAAATCCTGATTTAGCGACAATTGAAAACTATTTACAAGAGATTTCATTATATACTGATAATGATAAATTAGATGATGATCAGTATGTTAGTTTAATGTCAATTCACATGGCTAAAGGATTAGAATTTGATTATGTTTTTGTTTTAGGTTTGTCGGAAGGAATTTTTCCAAGTTTTCGCACGTTAAGTGAATCGGATGATGGTTTAGAAGAAGAACGGCGCTTAGCTTATGTTGCTTTTACCAGAGCGAAAAAACAGTTATTTTTAACTGATAGTGAAGGCTTTAGTTTTGTCACGGATTCACCTAAGATTGCTAGCCGCTTTATCGATGAAATGGGAATTGAAGGCGTTAAGCATTTAGGAACCAAACCGCGTTTTAAAACATCTAATTATCTTAATACGAAACCAACTAAAGAAGAGTTAGTTGGTAATAATGAAGTTAAAGACTGGGCTGTTGGTGATTTTGTCAATCATGACACTTTTGGTAAAGGGGTCGTCGTTAAGGTAAACGATCGAACTTTAGATATTGCTTTTGAATTACCAGCGGGATTAAAAACTTTGATGGCTAATCATAAGGCATTAAAGAAACTTACAAATTAAGCACACTAAGTGCTTTTTTTGTCTTAAAAGTAATCAATTAAAATCTCTATTGATGAAAGATGAACTTAGATATGTTATGATAAAGACAAGATCAAAAAGAGAGGTCATGACCATGGATAGAATTATATTTTTAGATATTGATGGGGTTATTTCACCAACCGATAGTGA
>NZ_JAGHEW010000354.1 GCF_017889095.1 Thomasclavelia sp.
CATATATATCTACAATTTGTTCTAGAATTAACAAAATCCATAGTATGTGATGTAAAAATAAACTGACAATCTTGTCTTTTTAAAATAAGCGAATCCCATAGTTTATTATAAATAGACGGATTTAAAAAGGTTTCTGGTTCATCAACTACTATATAACTATTTTCAGGGGCAGTTAATACATTTCCAATGTAAAAAATAATACATTTTTCTCCATCACTCAATCCATTTAGACCATATCTATTTCCTTTTTTATGAGCATATACTTCCCTTTCGTTTGGGTCGATTTCAAAAGTAATATTTGGTATCAATTGATTCCATATTTCTTCTAATTGTTCCCAAATAGGAGTTTTATCTCGATAATCTTCTTCATTTCGCATTTTTCTTGTCGCAATTTCAGAATATTCTTTTATCAATGATGTTATCAAAAATGTAAAAGTATATGAGAAATATTGATTTATTATATGTTCCTCACTTATATTTCTAGCTATATCAATATAATTTTCATGCATGCTTTGTTGATAAGATTCTATTGTGCTTTTATCTCTTCTGAAAGCATTTTTATTAAATATCAAATACTTTTGAGCAGGTAGTACACACAAATTAGGTAATGTCGTTTTTTTTAGTTCACTCACAAAAGATGACTTCCCTGCACCATTTGCTCCAACAATTACAACAGTATTTTTAACTGATGATAAAATAGTTAGTATCTCAACTTTATCTATTTCCAAAATAATCGAAGACAACTGTTTATCTGTATCGTACAGATTACTTAAATTATTTGGTAATGAGATACTAAAAATTTTGGACAATAAATTGTTTATTAACTCCTTAAAATTTATTGTTATTTCACTGTTATCAAAATTGCCAAGTTCATTATTAAATTTCTTTTCAATTACATTAATTTTATTACTTATATTTTGTTTTAAATGATTAATTTTCTCATTTTCTATATCTTCAGAATCTTTGATTGACAAGACTTTATTTTTTATTTCAGTTAATTTATTTTCTACTTTTTTGTATATACTCATTTTCTAACTCTATCTCACTTTCATTAAATTATTACACTGTATATAAGTTCAAAACTTTAACAATTTCCATGCATCGCTGCTCATGTTATCAATATATTCTGTGTTGTTTATATATAATTTCTCATTTTTGTCTCTCACAAATCCCCATTTAACATTATGTTTTTCAGCATATTGTTTAAATGCAGCAAACTTGTTTCTAACTTGGATATCTATGTTTTTATTAACACCATTCTTTCCTTCTCCGCCTTTAGTTTCGATAATCCATACATCACCATTTGTCAATCCAACAATATAATCAGCATAAAATAAATGCTGTACTCGATTACCATCTAGATATGTAATTGAAAAATATTGTTGCCCTGTGTCTCCATTTTTATAATACCAAGATACTTTTTCATCAAACTCACAAAAACGTTCAAACAATCTTTCGGATTTTGATTTAATTTCTTCTACTAAACAATCATCAGTATAATCACGATAAACGTTCTTGTTAATAAGCTTAATATCTCTCTGTTCAATATATTTAAAGACCTCTTCTCGTGGAAATTTAAATATTTCTTCTTTTGCTTCAATAAAGATACTTTGTTTGGAATAGGAACCAATCATTCCTTCTCTGAAATCCTCATGAATCTTATGTACGTTATTTAATATAAATGCGTAAAATTCAGAAGTACCTAATTTTAGAAATTTACTTTTAAATCTTCTATTATCTCTAAATAATAATTCTAGAATCATTCTGGTTTTCTCATATGACAATCCGATTAAAGATTTAAATGAGTCAATAGATTGTCTTAAATCGATTGCATGTTCGTGAGTATTTACTGCAAAACTGACTCCATATCTAGCAGCATCTTCCCTAACCATATCAATCGTTCTAACAACTTTGCCTTGCATAATTGTCTTTTCAATACGATCTGATAAATTGTAGCCACCTGCCATTAATTTAACTTTATTTATTGTCACATCATTAGTTAATTTATATTTTTCTTTATAAAACTTGGCTAAACGATCTCGTTTTTCTCGTTCTCCTGAACAATTGTAATCTAAATTTCGTAGTTCTTTTACAAGATTGAAGTCGTAAAATTCTGGTTTTAAAAATATTCTTCTTACAAAATACGCTCTGTCAATATTTTGTATTACACTTTCACGATATTTTTCATCAAAGGTATATAAATATGCATTATCAAGCAATTCATTATTATAATGTTTTGCTTCAGGCATCCTTCGTAATCTACCAAGAGTTTGTATCTCAAATTGCTCACTCATATTTTCTCTTAATTTGACTAATATTTTCGCACGTGGACAATCCCATCCCGTACTAATAGCTTGCTTAATCAAAAGAAACTGCACAGAATTATTCATATCTGCTATGTTTTCAATATTTTTATGATATTCATTACCACTCATCCAAATAGCAAGACGTCCGTTATCATATGTTATATCCCTTGTTATCAATTTCTCTTCAATGGACTTAATTAAATCTAGTTTTTCATTTGGAAATTGCACAATAACTAAAGGATTAATACTTTTTCCTAATTTTTCATATTCTTCCTTTATCTCTTTTCTTTTTGCTATTGCTAAATTTAATAATAAACCATTTTCATCTTGAATTTGTACACCACTAACTCCTTCGTTGATATATAAAGCTTTTGTAATAAGCCCAGATGCAATAACATCAACTTCATCAATTTCATACATATCAAAAGCTTTATTTTTATTAGCTGTCGCAGATACACGAATAGTATAAATCGGAGCAAATGCATCGATGATATCTCTTGCTTTCGAAGTATTATTTTGGTGTTCTTCATCGATTATTAGAATAAAGTCTATATTATTTCTATGAGCATCAGCAATTCTTTCATAAATATTTTTTCTTTCAGCTTCCATAATTGCGCGATTACCCTTTTTAGTAACTCTTTCCCAGTTAATAAAACAAACATCTTTATCATCAAAATCACCATTTAAGACATCATCAATTGTTTTTGAAGTATATTGAGGTAAGTGCTTATCTAATTTCTGTTTACTTTGTTCTTCTAATTCTCCAGAACCTGGAGTTAACCAAATGAAACATACTTTTCTATTTTTTTGTTTAATGTACTTATCAATAAAATCCAATAAAATAATAGTTTTCCCTGATCCTGTTGGAGCTTTTACTATTAAAGTTTTCTTGTTTACGCTATTACAATAGTTAACGATATATGATGAACAATCTTCTTGAAATTCAAATAGTTTTCTTATACCTATCATATTTCATCAACCTCCCTTAATTCTTCTCCAAAGTAATATTCTGGAATATCAATTATTTCTACTCCATAATTTTCTAGTATCTTTTCTTGTTCACTAGTTAAAAAGACTTCGTTGCTAACAAACAACTTTTTACACTCGTGCAAATCTTCTTCGATGATTCTATCCATTTCTTCATCAGTAAACGCAATTTTGATTATACAATTGTCAATCTCACAATGATATTCCAATTTTATGAGTTCAGTTATAGAATGTAGTAATTTTTCATTTAATGTTCCATTATTGGATTTAGGGATAAAAGAAGTTTTATAGTACTTCAAGTTCAGCTTATTATATTCTGATTGTATGTTTTTTAATCGCTGATAAGTGATGTTTTCACATATGTTGTTTTCATTATTAGTACATAAAATAAATTTCCTATTTTTTCCATCATTCTTGTTTAACTCGCATATTGCATGAGCAGTTGTACCTGAACCAGCAAAAAAATCTAACACCATCTCATTCCCTTCAGTAACCATATAAATAAGTTGTTGGATTAATCTCAATGGTTTTTTTCCGTTTGAAAAAACAACATTACCTTCTTTACTAACATTTCCCATATCTAGATAAAATTCTTTCCACCAATCTCCACGAATCTTTCTAAGCCCATAGGATTTTTTAAAATCATTACATTGTCCATATGAATCCGACAATCTTAATAATTGTCTCATCTTGATTCCATTATTTATTATTAGATATTCTTTTCCTGATCGAATTTCTTTATATATCTTGTTGACATCATAATCAGCTATATTAAAACCAGTAATTTTATCATCTGCTACTATATTGTCTAAATTATCTTCAATAAATAATTTAAATTTTTTACTTACTATATATAATCTATCCAAGCTTTCTTTCTGAAATTCTAATTCAATTTTATCTTGTACATATTCCCTTAAAGAAACCAATTTGTCATTAATAATAATTTTGTTATAATGCTTATCAAAATCAGGACGAACATCATATAAAATATTTTTTGCTATATTTTTATGTCCATCTTTTGAATAAATTAGGACAAATTCTCCATTTTTTACAACATTTCCCATTTTTGCAGCTTTAACTTTCATTCCTTGTGTAGCTGATAATTCCACATGAATAGTCGTAACAAAGTTATTCTCTCCAAATATTTGGTCGCATAGCAATTTAAGATTTGCATATTCGTTATTATCTATTGAAATAAAAATCACACCTTGATTGGTGAGTAATCTATGTGCAATTTGTAAACGACGATTCATAAATGATATCCACATGCTATGACGATAAGCATCATCAATACCAATCTTTCTATCATCATATACAAAATCTTTGTTTTCAGTATTATAAGGTGGATCAATATAAATAACATCAATCTTTCCTTTATGAGTTTTTTCTAGTAGTTTTAGACTATGTAAATTATCTCCCTCTAAAAGAAAGTTAAAGGGTAATGATTCATCTGAAACTATTTCTTTATCCTTATCTTCTATAAAAATGGGAATATTAGATTTCATTTGTTCGTCTACTTCTTCTGAATGTTCTTCCCATACTAAACCATATTTCTTTTTAGTTAGTTCTGTTTCAACTTCATTTAAAGTAGCTTTCATATCTTCATCATCAATTTGTTGTTTCAATAACTCTAGTTTGGATAAAAGCTTTTCTCTTTTAACTTTTGACAAATTTATTGTCTCAGCCATGTTAATCATCCTTTCTTTACTACTGTAATAATTGCAAAGTATCTATAACACCTGTATTTTTATCATATAAAACCACTTCAACATTAAATCCTTTGTGGCTCATTTGCACCTCTGATATACAATCAAATGCTATTTTTTCTTCTTGGTTTTCAGCATTAAAAATCAACTTAACTCCTCTATATGAATCTATTACTTGCATTAATTTTGAAACTAAATCACCAACAAATCCTAATGCATCCATTCTATTTTTTACTTTAGTAATTCTATATAGTTCTTTTTTATACGAACTAACAATCACAATATTTTTTGGTTGTCTCTTCTTTATAATTTTTCCTTCAAATTCTATACTATAGCCATTCCAAATCGGATATACATAAGGATGGTCAACTATATTCCATCCTTCTAAGTACATATATGTTAAATAATGGCGTACAAACAATTCATTTTCATCAAAGTTTTCTGAATTTTCATCAAATAATATTTGTGTCATTACGTCTATTTCAGTTCTATTTAAAAAAGATGCTAAATTATGTAGAACCTTTTTACTAGGATGCTTTGTTGAACCATTCTCTATTAATTTTATTGCAGTCCTACTAATATCTAATAACTCGGCCATTTCTGTTTGATTAATCTTTTTTTCTTCTCTAATCTTTTTTAAATATATAGCAAAAGACATTGTAAAAACTCCTGGTATATTATAAATGACTCATGTAGTTAGTCATTTACAGTATACTTTTTCCTTTCCAATCAACCAGGTTAACCTGGTTGATTCAAATTAAAATTGTCTGTAAAATATTGAAATATGTGAA
>NZ_JAGHEW010000355.1 GCF_017889095.1 Thomasclavelia sp.
GTATTTTGACGTTCAGTAAATCTTTCTAATTGTGTTTGATTATCAATTTGAACCCAGAATTTAATAACGATAGCACCCCAGTTGGCAAGTTCTTTTTCAAATTCATTCATTTCATTATAAGCACGCTGCCAATCGTTTTCACTACAGAATCCTTCTAAACGTTCAACCATGACCCGACCATACCAGGTACGATCAAAAATCGCTACATGACCATCTTTAGGTAAACGTTTATAAAAACGCCATAAATAATGCCGGTTAAGTTCACTTTTATCAGGAGCCGCAATTGGGTAAACAGTATAACCTCGAGGATCTAAACCGGAAGTAACTCTTTTGATATTACCACCTTTTCCAGCCGCATCCCAACCTTCATAAGCAATGATAACTGGTATTTTTTTACGATAAATTATATTATGTAATTTTCTAAGTTTTTTACGACATTTTTTAAGTTCTTTACGATAAGTTTCTTCTTTGATTGATACTGATAAATCATAATCATTTAATTTAATCGTTTTTCTAAGTGGATAAATATTATCAATAATTTTAGCATCTTCTTTTTCATGATCTAAGCGATTTTGAATACAGCTCATCAATGTTTCTAAAACTTGTAATTGAACTAATTTTTTATTAGTCGCATCAATTACATACCATGGAGCGTAAGCCGGATTAGTTTGGTTCATATATTCATTATATAAATCTAAATATTCTTCATAATGTTTATTTTGCCAAAGATCATCATCACTAACCCGCCATTTAGTATTTTTGTGTTTCAATAATCGTTTCATTCGTTTACTTTGATCTTCTTTAGAAATATGAAAGAAGAATTTAATTACTAGATAACCGTTATCTACTAAAGTTCTTTCAAAGTTTTGAATACTTTGAAGTCGACTTTGATATTCTTGTTTAGAAATATTATGATGAATATAGTCTTTAATAACATCGTTCATCCAGCCATGATCATAAAATGTTGCCATTCCATTTTCAGGTATTTTTAAAAAATGGCGATATAAAAATGGTTTTCGAGCTTCTTCTTCAGTAATTTTATTCATCGTTTCTACCGTATAAAAACGTGGATCCATGTTTTGAATTACCTTACCTAACGTTGTTCCAATTCCAGAAGCTCCCCAACCTTCAAATAATACTACTACTGGTAATTTTTTAGCTTTCAACAACATCTGTTTTTTTGATAATTCTAACTTAGCATTTTCCAAACATTCTTCAATATCTGGTGCTAATTCAATTTCTTCAAACTGATACTCTTTTAACATAACTTTCCCTCCTATTTCTTCTATTTTACCACTAAAATAGGGTATTTTATACAAAAAAAAGCCAAATTGGCTTTTTAGTTATTAACTTTTTGATGTGGGGCATAAGAACTATCATTGATACCTTCAAAACGATATCCCTGTTTTTGATAATATTCAATAATCGCCGGTAATGCCTGGACCGTTGTTGACTTAGCAGCCGTATCATGGAATAAAATATTAAGATTATTTGATTTTCCACTAGTAGCACTACTAATAATCTTACTTACCGCTACATTATTACCTGAAGCATCCTGAGAATCAACATTCCAGTCATAGTACTGATATCCTCTGGCAATTAATTCTTTTGATAAAGTAGTCATGATTCCTGGACAATATTTACGAGATACGGTATTAGAACCGCCACCTGGAAAACGAACATAACGAGGAAAATAACCAATTAAATCTTTAACCATATTTCCAACTTTGTTTAAGTCATCAAAATAAGCACTTACTGAACTATAAACTGTTGGATAATCATGACAATAAGTATGTAAAGCAATGGTATGCCCTTTATCATGGGCTGTTTTAATTAAATGATTATATGATTGATTATTTCCAGTTACAAAGAAAGTAGCTTTAGCATTATATTGATCTAAAATATCTAGGATCTTTTGAGTATTCGCTGATGGTCCATCATCAAATGTTAAATAAACAATTTTTTCACTAGATTGTTCACTAGTTCCAATTGTTTTATTTTCCACTACTTTAATTTCCCGTTTTTTGACAGTTTTATTACCAGAACGATCAGTAACGGTATAAGTAACTTTATAGGTACCGACTTTAGTTAAATCTACTTTACTAGAATCAATTTCTAATTTTGGTTCTGGGTCACGATTATCACTAACTGTCACTCCCTGGTTATAATCAACTTTACCACCGACAATAACACTGATTTCACTTAGATCACTAATTTCAGGTGCCTGTTTATCTTTAACGATTTTAACTTTTCCCTTTTTTTCGGTTACATTATCACCTTGATCAGTTAAACAAACAACAACATCGACAGTGCCTTCTTTACTAAAATCATAATCTTCTTTAAAACTAGCTTTAGTTTTCGTTGCATCTTTGACATTAGTTACCATGCTTGCTGGATCAACTTTCATTCCTAAATCAATATCTAAATCAACAACATCAAATTTTGGTTTGGTCGTATCGACTACTTTTACAGTTACTGTATACTTATGATCATCTAAAGTATAGATTAAATCATATTCACCTAATTTATCATATTTAACTTTAGAGCTATCAACTTTAACATCCTTAATATCGCCTTTTCTAACCGTTTCGATATTTTTTAGCGGATCAAAGCTTTCATTAATTTCCACTTCAACTTCTTTAGTTTTAAAAACAATTGGATCTCTAAAAATAAAATAACAAACAACACCAATTAAAACTACAACCAATAATGTTGCAATAATCGTTATTTTCCCTCGTAATGTCATCTTTTTCATTATTAAACTTCCCTTTTTCAACTTTCTTTTTTAGTATATGACATTTTTTAACATTTTACAACATAATCATCCAAAAATAAAAAGTGAGAAAAATTTTTCTCACTTTAATAAATTAATCCACGATTACACGTACATTAATGACACCTTTAGCTGATTCAATTCGATCAATAATATCCTGACGAACTACATCATTAGTATCAATTAAAGTATACGCATATTCA
>NZ_JAGHEW010000356.1 GCF_017889095.1 Thomasclavelia sp.
GGTCCGGAGTTTTTTGGATACCTTTTTTTATTTACTGATGATAAAATGATTGATGATTTTTATAATGAATCAAAATATTATCGATATGAATATTTAGTACCATTAGATATGATTTATTTTGAAGATTATGATGATCTTTCAAGTAGTGAAAAACAAAGACATATTATCGTTAGCTGTCTACAAAGATTATATAACTATAAATATGATCCTTTAATGAATGATACTGAAAATAAAGTAATTGGCATTTTAGATCAACAATCTTTATCATTTAAATATTTAATTAGGAAAATAGAAATATAATAAAAAACAAGCAAGAGTAACAATGAAATGATCAGTTGTTACTCTTTTTTTGTCTTTTTCAAAATTTGAAAAAAAGAATAAAAATTACAGCTATAATGGCAATAATTACCAATTTATTACTAAAAAATGTTAAAAAGAGAATGATTTTTTATAAAAAGCTAAATTTTAAGTTTATGAATAACAGTAAAAATTTTGTATAAAAAAAATATTAATTTGCATTTTGGGGTCATATTTAGTATAATAGCCATGTTTTTTATTTTTATATTTGTGATTAATTTAAGATAAAATGGAAAAGAAGGGAGCTTAACAGTAAAGAAAATATTATCTAGTAAGGAGAAGTCTGCCCTTTTTGTGTATATATGTTTATGAAAAAAGATATGATTATGAAAAAGAGCAAAAAATTCAGTGTAGTTATTTTTTGCTCTTTTTTATTACAAAAATACTATTATTAAATTATTACAATAAAACAATGATTGAAAGGTTTGGTTGAATGGAAAAAAGTAAAAGTATGAAAAATATAAAGTTACAAAGATGCGTGATTACAATCTCTTGTATTTTCTTGATAATCTTGATTCTATACACATTTGATTATGCATACAAAAACATTAATAAGGTATTAACAGCTAATAAACTGCAGTATTTTATTTTGTTTATATGGTTAATCGTTTTATTAATTATTTTTTTTAGCATAGTGTTTGGTTTGCTTTCTTTTTCGCATTATAAAAAAAGAATTTATCACTCTGTATTCATTGATGAATTAACAGGTGGTGAAAATTATGAGTATTTAGAAAAAACATTTTCGATAAAAAAAGAAAAAAATTCTTACTTGATATCATTAGATATCGATGATTTTAATACTTTTAACCTCGCCTATGGTATGTATAAAGGTGATGAATTATTAAGATATATTTATCATACTTTTAAAAAAGAAACCTTAACTAATCGAATTTATCGTAAACATAGTGATTATTTTGTTGCAATCATTAATGCTGATTCAAAAGATATCCTTGAAAGTAAAATAAAAAAGTTTATTTATCGTGTTAAAATGGATATTTCTCAAGGGATCATCGTACCTTTTTCTATGGCTATTGGCATCAGTAAAATCAAAGAAAGCTTAGAATTAGCTTATGAAGAATCTTTATTAGCTAAAAACAATGTACGAAAAACCGATATAACTTATTCCTTTTATGATATGAAAATAAAAATGGAACAATTGAAAAACATGAGAGTTAATACAGCTTTTGAAAAAGCTATTAATAATCATGAATTTGAAGTCTATTATCAACCGAAATATAATATTCAAACTAAAAAAATAATTGGAGTAGAGGCTTTAATTCGCTGGGTCAAAGCAGATGGCACCCTGATTTTACCAGATGAATTTATTCCATCACTTGAATTAAGTGGTAAAATTGTTAAATTAGACGAAATTGTTATTGAAATGGTTTGTAGTCAGATGCAAGAAATGTTACAAAACAAACTAAAAATAAAAAAAGTTTCTATTAATTTATCTAGGATAGAATTAAAAAGACCAAATCTTATTTTTAATAAAATCAATCAAATTATTAATAAATATCAGTTAGATCCTAATTTTTTATCATTTGAAATAACTGAAAGTGCTTTTTATCGAAATGAAAAATCAGTAATTGATTTAATTGACAACCTTCATCAATTAGGCTGTCAAGTTGAACTGGATGATTTTGGTAAAGGTATGTCCGGTCTAGAAATATTAACTAAAGCTAATTTTGATACGGTTAAACTGGATCGTTATTTTTTGATGGATCTAGATGATTATAAAATCATAACTACAACTAAATCAATTATTGAAATGGTGTCTAATCTAAAAATGAATTTTATTGCTGAAGGGGTAGAAACATTAAGACAAGAACAATTTTTATTATCAAATAACTGTGTTTTTGCTCAAGGTTATTTATATTCAAAACCAATTTCTAAAGATGCATATTTGCAGCTTTTAAAAAATGAAAAAGCATGATCAAATGAACATAAAATTTTTATATTTGGAAAGAAGGCGTAAAGATGAAAGTTATATATAAGAAATTTATGGTGTTATTTACTGTAATTACGATACTTCTTACAGGTTTAGCAAGTTATGAAATAGCTGATTTTTACTGGAAAGATAATTCTAAATATTTAAATGATGTAATAGATGATATAGAACGGATAATTAATAATGATATTGATTCTAATAACCAAAAGGAAGAGATGATCAAAGATGATTTTCTAGTTAAAGCCAACTCAATCAAGTATGTATTAGAAAATAATGAGATAAATCAAAATAAAACATTGCAAACAATCAAAGAGACATTTGCTATTAATAATCTACATTTATTTGATATAGCCGGGCAAGTTCAATTTACTTCTAGTAAACAGCCATATATCTACCAAGATGAAATAGCTCTTTTACCTAAATTTAATGAAGAAAAGGATAAAGAACACACGTTCTATATTGCTAGAGATAACAATCAAACAATAACTGCTATTCATGTCTGGTTAAAGACTAAACTAAATAACTTGCCTTATTTGATGATCGATTGCAATCTTAAAGATAAAGAATTATTAGATAAAAATACTATAATTAAACGAGCTATAAAAAATATACCAACCGATTATGAAACAATTTTTATGGCAGTTGACATAAATAAAAATCAGCTAATTGGTATTAGTGAAAATAATGAATCCACTTTTTTAGATACTAATTTAGATTTTCTAAAAAGAATTGGTGATTTAAAAGAACTAAATTCTAAAAAAAATAAAATATATACAATTAATGAAAAACTAACATCAGTGGTAGTGAAAAAAAGTTTTGATAATGTATATTTAGTAGCTTTAGATACTGGATTTTTGTCTTATAGCAGTCTATTAAAAAGTATAATTGTTGTAGTTATTTGTGTTTTTGTACTTTATTTTATGTTTCTTAAAATTTTCAAAAGAATTATGAAAAAAAATGTTTTTGAAGATATTGAAATAATTAAAGATGAAATCAAGCATCTTTCTAAAGGTAATTTAGACCATGAATTTAAACGGTGTAAAACCGATGAACTAAACTTACTTATTGATGTTATGAGTGATTTAAAGAGAATATATATAAATAAAGTTGAGCGGATGAATAAATTAGTTAATTCAATTGGAACTAATATTGCAGTATTTGAGTTATTATCTGATAAATATAATGTTGATTTTTTTACTGATAATATTCATATTGTTTTGGGGATTTCTAAAAAAGAAATGGATTATTTTAAACAGGATATTGCTTCGTTTAAAAAGTTTTTAATTGAAATGAATAATAAAAAAGATAACCGAAATATTATTAAATTCAAAGATAAGTTTTTAGAAATAAAGATTCATTTTGTTAATGATCAAATGTTAGGAGTTATTATTGATAAAACAAACGAAGAAACTGAGCGAACTTCTGTTAAACTGGAATTAGAAAAAGAAAAAGAAAGTGGACGTTATGATGAATTAACTAAACTTACTAATCGCAAGGAATTTAAAAGACTGGTAGAGCTTAAATTAAGCGAAGAATTAAATGGATTATTGATTATCTGTGATTTAGATAATTTTAAAAGAATAAATGATTCATTAGGGCACCCTGAAGGTGATAAATGTTTAAAATTATTTTCTCAGGCATTAAAAGAAAAATTTAGAAAAGAAGATATTATTGGAAGAATCGGTGGCGATGAGTTTATGATTTTTTTACCCGGAATCAAAGATAATTTTGTAATTGAAGAAAAATTAAATGACTTAATTTTACATGTTAAAAAGACACTAACAAACTATTTACCGTATGGACTATCAGTTAGCTTAGGATGTGCTAAAATTTGTTTGGAACACGATATTGTTGATTTTGACAGTTTATATAAAAATGCTGATAAGGCACTATACAATGCTAAAAAACTCGGGAAAGATCGCTATTATATTAATGAATAGGGAAGTTTATCAAAGGAGCTAAGTTATGTACTATGCAATATTAATGAGTTTATTATTAATTATTTTTTTCATCATGGCCAAAGTAACCAAATATCGACAATTTCTAATTGGATTTAATATAATAATTTGTATTATTTATATCATTTGGCGGCTAACGGCGATACCTGTTGATCATGGGATTTTAAGTTTTATTTTTGGATTAATGCTATATCTGGCTGAATTATTAGGGTTAATTTCTTTTTTTAACTTCCAATATCTGTTTTGGGGTAAATATCATTACCCTAAAAAAACATTAGCCGAATTTAAAGATAGTGAAATTCCTTTTGTAGATATTCTTATTTGTACATATAATGAACCAATTGAATTACTAGAAATGACAATTCTAGCTGCAATGGATATTGATTATCCTAGTGATCGTTATGCAATATATGTTTGCGATGATGGTCGGCGTGAAAACTTGAAAATGCTATGTAATCAATATCAAATAAACTATCTTACAAGACAAGATAATCAAGGTGCTAAAGCCGGTAATATTAATAATGCCCTTAAATATACTCATGGAAAATTATTTACTGTGTTGGATGCTGATATGATTCCAACTAGAAACTTTTTAAAGCACACTGTTGGTTATTTTAGTAATCCTAATTTAGCTTTTGTCCAAACACCACAAGTCTATTACAATCAGGATATGTATCAATATAATTTATCTAAACATATTCCTAATGAACAAGACTTTTTTATGCGTGACATTCAAGAAGCTAGAGCAGCCCGAAACGCCGTATTACACGTTGGAACCAATGCAGTATTTAAAAAGGAATATGTTTTAGCTATTGGTGGTTATCCAACCTGTTCAATTACTGAAGATATGGCCGTAGGAATGCAATTACAGGCTAATGGATATGATTCACTGTTAATTAATGAAGAATTAGTATATGGGCTTTCAGCAATGACTTTTGCTGATTTAGTAAAACAGCGTGATCGCTGGTGTCGTGGAAACTTGCAAGTTTTAAAACACTATAATCCAATATTTAATAAAGGATTAAGTTTTTCACAAAAAATAGCTTATCTTGATGGAGCTATTTACTGGTTTGCAAATCTACAAAAAATGGTTTTTCTAATTAGCCCTTTAATTTATTTGCTTACTGGGATTCCGGTTTTAGATTGTGATATTGAAAAACTGATAATGATTTATCTCCCTTATTTTTTAGGACAAATATTAATATTTAAGACTCTTTCGCCAAAAACTAGAAATCTAAAATGGGCTCATTACTACGAAACAATAATGGCACCCCATCTTTCATTATCAATTTTAAAGGAATTATTAAATATAAAAATAAAATTCAATGTGACTTCTAAAAATACGCGACATGAAAAAAAGAATTTTCAATTTAAAATGGTGATTCCGCATTTAATTATCTTAATTTTAACGATCATTAGCTGGAAAATAACCATTACTCATCTTATCGCACATGAAGCATATATGAGCTCTTACATGTTAAATATTATTTGGAGCAGCTATAACTTAATGGCAATCGTTCTAGCTTTACGCGTTGCCTGGCAAAAGCCGATTTTAAGAAATGCAGAACGAATTTTGATAAATAAAGAATATAAAGTTTATTTAAAAGATCAAGAAACTTATATTCAGGCCAAACTAATTGATATTTCTAATCTAGGAGCTCAATTAAAAGTTTTAAAACCAGCTAATTTAAATACCAGGGATGTTTATTTATGTATTGATGAAATTGAAATACCTGCAACGATTATGCGAATCAACGATTCTAACATTGGTTTAAAATATATTAAGCTGGATACAAATAGTAAAAAGAAAATAATGCGAATTATTGTTGACAACTTAAAACCATATTATCAAATATCA
>NZ_JAGHEW010000357.1 GCF_017889095.1 Thomasclavelia sp.
ATTGGTCAAAATGGTTCGGGGAAAACAACAACTTTTAAGGCTATTTTAGGTTTAGTTAAAATAGATAGTGGTGATATTTCCATTTTTAATAAAAATATCAATCTTTTAACTAATGAAGATAAACAATATATCGGTGCTCTCTTAGCTGATTCTGGCTTTAGCGGTTATTTAACGATCAATGATATTATACCAATATTAAAAAATATGTATCAGCATTTTGATTCAAACCGTTTTATAAGTCTTTGCCAACAGTTTAATTTGCCTTTAAATAAACCAATTAAAGAATTTTCGCTAGGGATGAAAACAAAGTTAAAAGTTATTATCGCTTGTAATCATCAGGCAAAATTATTGATTTTAGATGAACCGACTTCTACTTTAGATGTTATTGCTCGTGATGAAATCTTAGATTTATTACGAGATTATATCTTAGAAGATGAAAGTCGTTCGATTTTAATTAGTTCCCATATTTCTAAAGATTTAGAAAGTTTGTGTGATGATTTATATATGATTGATCAAGGTAAGATTATTTTTCATGAAGAAACTGATATTTTATTAAGTAACTATGCGATTTTAAAAGTTGATTTACAGCAGTTTAATAAATTAGATCATCGATATTTATTAAAAATAAAAAAAGAAAGTTACGGTTATCGCTGTTTGACCGATCAAAAACAATATTATTTGGATAATTATCCTAATATTGTCATTGAAAACAGCAGTATTGATGATTTGATCTTAATGATGATTCGAGGTGAAAGTTTATGAAAGGTTTATTGATTAAGGATTTTAAGTTAATGTTGAAACAAAAAAATTATTTCATCATTATCATTTTAATTGCAATTGCTTTAGCTGGAGCTTTTGATTACAATCCATTCTTTATCATGGGTTATTTGGTATTTATTGCTGCTTTGTTTTCAATTAGTACTATTAGTTATGATGAATTTGATAATGGCAATGCTTTTTTATTCACTTTACCTTTTAAACGTAATAACTATGTAAGTGAAAAATATTATTTTGGTATTATTATGGGTCTAGCGGCCTGGCTAATTAGTTTATTAGTTATCACTGTATTTCAACTATATAATGGCAGTTATATTGGCTTAAATACACTTATTTTACCAGCTTTAATGTTGATTCCAGTTATGTTAACGATATTATCAATCATGATTCCCATTCATTTAAAGTTTGGTAATGAAAAGGGACGAATAGTTAATATTGTATTTGTCGGTGGAGTATTTATTATTGGTTATTTAGCAGTAACGATCACTAATGCGTTTCATCTTGATTTATCGTTTTTTATGCCACCATTTAAAACAATCATTGCTTCAATTGGAATTGATAATTTTATTTTAATCATTACGATGCTACTTGGTATCCTTATTACGATTATTTCTTATAAAATTAGTTGTCATATTATTAATAATAAAGAATTTTAAAAACAATCATAAAATTAATGATATTTATAGTAAAGAAAACTATGGTATAGCTACTTACGCTATACCATTTTAGATTATAAAAAAGAAAAACAGAAAATTTTAAATCAATTAAAATCTTCTGTTTATTAAATTGACAATATTGGTTACAATTTTTATTCTTGTTCCATTTTTAAGTTTTTAAAGGCTGTTGACATCATTAATTTAATTCGATTCAGCTGATTAACCTCACTAGCTCCAGGATCATAATCAATTGCCACAATATTACTTTGTGGATAAGCTTTTCTTAATGCTTTGATGGCTCCTTTACCGGTTACATGGTTTGGTAAGCAGGCAAATGGCTGCATACAAACAATATTTGGAGCACCAGATTCAATTAATTCAATCATTTCACCCGTTAAAAACCAGCCTTCACCAGTTTGATTTCCAATTGATACGATCGTTGATGCTTTTTTAGCTATATGATCAATTGGTGTTGGTGGATCAAAACGTTTTGATTTCTTTAATGCTTTAATCATATCATGACGTAATAAGTCAACAAACTTGATTGCTAAGTTACATAACCGTACACTTTTTTTAGAAGCATGGAAATGCTTATTTTCAAAATCAGTGCTATAGAAACAATATTGGAAGAAATCAATCAAGTCAGGCATTACAGCTTCGCCACCTTCTCGTTCAACGATTTCAACGATTTCATTATTGGCAGTTGGATGGAATTTAACTAAAATTTCACCAACCAATCCAACTCTAGGCTTTTTAATATTTAGAATTGGTAAATTATCAAACTCTTTAACGATTTGATAAACATTTTTTCTAAATTCACTAATGCTGCCATTACGAACATTCTTTTGACAACGTTCTACCCATGATTCGTATAATTTATTAGCACTGCCTGGAGTTGCTTCGTATGGACGAACTCGATATAAAACACGCATGAATAAATCTCCATACATTGCTCCTATGATAACTTTTTTCACTAATGGTAAAGTAATTTTAAATCCGGGATTACTTTCTAATCCTTGCAGATTGGCTGAAATTACGGGTACTTGAGGCATTCTTGCATCCTGTAAAGCTTTTCTGATAAAGGCAATATAGTTAGTTGCCCGACAGCCACCACCAGTTTGGGAAATGATGACCGCTGTTTTGTCCAAATCATATTTACCACTTAGTAAAGCTTCCATAATTTGTCCGGTTACTAAGATACTTGGATAACAAGCATCATTATTTACATATTTTAATCCCGCATCTACCGCCCCTTTATCTACTGAAGGTAACACGACTAAATTATAGCCTGATTCTTGCATTGCGGTTTCGATAAATTGGAAATGAATTGGCGACATCTGTGGACAAAGAATGGTATAACCGCTATCCTTCATTTCTTTAGTAAACGGTACTTTTAATGGCTGATATTTTTGATAAACAATCCGATTAATTTTATCTTGTTTTAAAATCGTTGCTTTTAAAGAACGAATTCTAATTCGAATAGCCCCTAAGTTACTTCCTTCATCAATTTTAATTAAAGTATAAATTTTATGACGCGCATTTAAGATTTCAGCTACCTGGTCACTCGTAACAGCATCAAGCCCACAACCAAATGAAGTTAACTGAATTAACTCTAGATTTGACTGTGTTGATACAAATGAAGCAGCCCGATATAGTCTTGAATGATAAGTCCATTGATCGACAACACGTAAATTATCAACTTCTTTATCTAAATGACAAATACTATCTTCAGTTAATACTGCCATTCCTTCAGCCGTAATCAAATCCGCAATCCCATGATTAATTTCTGGATCGACATGATATGGCCGTCCAGCTAAAACAATTCCGGTTAAATTATTTTCTTTAAGATAACCAAGAACCATTTCCCCTTGTTCCTGGATGTCCTGGCGGCATTTAGCTAATTCTTCATAACCGGCATCAATTGCTGCTTTTAATTCTTTATCACTAATCTTAAAAGCACTAAATTCATCTTTTAAGACATTAAGCAATGTTTTAGGATTGCTTAAATCAATAAATGGATTGCGATAAATAATTGAATTCCCTTGTAAATTATCAACATTATTTCTAATTACTTCCGGATATGAAGTAACTACTGGACAGTTATAATGATTGTTAGCAGTGTCAAATTCCTGGCGTTCATAGGCAACACTTGGATAGAAAATATATCTAATTCCTTTTTCAATTAAAGCTTCAATATGGCCATGGGAAATCTTCGCTGGATAACAAACACTTTCTGATGGAATTGATTCAATTCCTTTTTCATAAATAGCTTTTGATGATCTTGGCGAAATAACAACTCTAAATCCCAGCTTTGTAAATAGAGTATGCCAGAAGGGATAGTTTTCATACATATTTAAAACTCTTGGGATTCCCACTGTTCCCCGTTTTGCCTGGTCTTTGGTAAGTGAACGATAATTGAAAATTCGCCGATATTTATAATCAAATAAATTTGGTAATTTCTTTGATTTTAGTGGTAAATTAGCTCCCCGTTCACAACGGTTTCCACTAATATATTCACTTTTATCATTGAATGTAGATACTGTTAACATACAATGGTTAGTACATTTTTGACAATAGCGAATTTCACTTTCACAAGTAAAGGCATCTAATTGTTCTTTTGTTAATAAAGTTGATGGCTGTCCATGATAATTTTCACGTGCTAACCGAGCAATTCCAAATGCTCCCATTAATCCGGCAATATCGGGACGAATTGCATTTACACCAGCTTCTTTTTCAAAAGCTCTAAGTACAGATTCATTATAGAAAGTCCCACCTTGAACTAAAATACTCTTTCCTAATTCTTCTTTGCTTCGTAATTTAATAACTTTATATAAAGCATTTTTAATAACTGAATATGAAAGCCCAGCACTGATATCCTCAATCTTAGCTCCTTCTTTTTGAGCCTGTTTTACTTTAGAGTTCATAAAGACAGTACAACGGCTACCTAGATCAATTGGTGCTTTCGATTCTAATGCCAATGCGGCAAAGTCACTAACATTATATCCTAATGATTTCGCAAAAGTTTCGATAAAAGAACCACAACCGCTTGAACAAGCTTCATTCAATAAAATATCTTGGATGATCCCATCTTTGATCTTAATGGCCTTCATATCTTGACCACCAATATCTAAAATAAAACTAACATCTTCTTTAAAATAAGTTGCCGCTTTATAATGGGCCATCGTTTCTACTTCACCCATATCAATCTTCATCGCTGCTTTAACTAGAGCTTCACCATAACCAGTTACTCCGCTATAAGCTAATTTTACACCGCTAGGTAAAATATCATAAATTTCTCTAATTATTTTTTCGACTACCCCTAAAGGATTTCCTTCGTTAGAATCATAGAATGAATATAAAATTGCATCATTTTCATCAATTAATACTGCTTTAGTAGTAGTTGAACCAACATCTAAACCTAAATAGGCATTACCAATATAACTGCGAAGATCGTTTTTTCTTACTTTATCGCGGTAATGACGATGTCTAAATTCATTGCGATCTTCTTCATTTTTAAATAATGGTTCTAAAGTATTTCCATTAGATAATTTACTTTCATCAATGTTATTTAAACGATGTAATAAAGTATCTAAATCTGTTTCCTGACTTTCTTCTTTGGCTAATAATGTTGCTCCCATAGCAACGAATAATTGGGAGTTATCAGGAAAAATAATTTCTTCATCAGTTAATTTCAAGGTATCAATAAAACGCTGACGCAATTGATCAAGAAAATACAATGGTCCTCCTAAAAAAGCAACTTTTCCTCTAATCGGTTTCCCACAAGCTAAACCACTAATAGTCTGGTTGACAACAGCCTGAAAAATAGAAATCGCTAAATCTTCTTTATTGGCGCCATCGTTGATTAATGGTTGAATATCCGTTTTGGCAAATACCCCACATCTAGAAGCGATAGGATAAATCGTTTGATAATTTTTAGCTAATTCATTTAACCCGGCAGCATCGGTTTGTAGTAACGAGGCCATCTGGTCAATAAAGGCACCAGTACCGCCAGCACAAGAACCATTCATTCTTTGTTCCAAAGAACCCTTAAAATAAGTGATTTTAGCATCCTCGCCACCAAGTTCAATTGCAACATCACATTCAGGTATATAAGTTTCGACTGTTTTAGTACAAGCAATAACTTCTTGAACAAATTTAATCTCTAAACATTCAGCCAAAGCCAAACCACCTGATCCTGTCATTACAGCAACAAATTTTAAATTACCAAATTTGTCTTTAACTTCTTGTAATAAGCTTTTGATCGTAGCTTGAATATCTGAATAATGTCTTTCATACTTTGAAAAAATACATTCATCATTTTGATCAGTAATATAAATTTTTATCGTAGTTGACCCAACATCAATTCCTATATAATACTTCTTATCCATTTTCTTCTCCTACTCTAAATTCTTTTTTATCTTACCTATAATTCTGATAAATTCATCAATTTCTTCCGGTTCTAGATTTTTAGTTAAAGTCTGTTCCATTTGATAAATATGCTTTTCTAATAAATCTTTAAATTCAAAAGCCTTTTGCGTTAAAATAATTTTCTTTAATCGAGCATCGTAATCAACACTTTCACGTTTAATAAAACCATTGTCTTCTAAACATCGTAAAAGTCCCGTTGCACTAGATCGTCGAATATTAAATGAGGCTTCAAGATCTTTTTGGAAAATATCTTTATCCTGATGTTCATACAAATAACACAAAAACAATCCTTGCGGTCCTGTTAAATTGCTTCCAACATTACTACAGCTAATCTCATTTAAATGGCGTCCAATTAAATTCGCAAGTGTTTTAATTTCTACTCCAATTCGTTTTTCTTCCACACTATCACTCCAATTTGTTAGGTTGCTAACATTATATACCAATGTCGAAAGATGTCAACGGATTTGCATTTATTCTTATCCAATTTTTCACAATTTTTTATTTAAAAATAAAAAAAGCGGTTTAAAACAAACTGTCTTAAACCACTAAAATACCACTTTAAAATTAATCAATCTGGTTGATTTCATTTTTAATAATACGCTGATATGTATACAAATATCCCAAAAAACACCAGGCTAAAGTAGCTGATAATGAATATATATAAAAAACTCCATAATCACTTAAACCACCTATAAATTCACTTAAAACAATCATCGCAAACATTAAAATGATAAAATACATTTCCGTTCGCTGTGATATTTTCAGCATATTAAAGACCATTGAAACTGACTTCAAAAAAAAGATAACAAATAAAACAAAACCAATGATTCCCGTTGATACCAGAGCTTCTAAAAAAACATTATGACTATGAACAACTTGAATTGCCCAATAATCTAAAACATCAGTTTCTTGACTACCAACCTTTTTAAAATTATTTGCTCCTATTCCAATTATTGGCGCATTTTCCCAAATTTGAAAAGCTGTTTTAGTTAAAGAAATTCTACCATTAGAAACCTCATCTACGATATTTAAACCTTGATTAAACTTTTCCCGATCGCCAGAAATCAATAATTTTCCCGCAGTAACTAATTCATCTATTTGAAACCGGCTAGTTTCATTTTTAGTAATATTACCAACT
Organism: Thomasclavelia sp.; assembly: GCF_017889095.1. Taxonomy (GTDB): domain Bacteria; phylum Bacillota_I; class Bacilli_A; order Erysipelotrichales; family Coprobacillaceae; genus Thomasclavelia. The sequence continues at coordinate 7,000 of NZ_JAGHEW010000357.1, forward strand.
GAAGGTACAATTTCGACTAACCGTTCACCAATAAATCCGGTCGTTGCAATAGCGATAGCTAAAGCACCCGCTAAAACAATCCGTTTAAAATTACTATACGGCTTACGGCGAATCAAAAAATAATATCCAACCATAATGATAATAATAACTAAAATAACCAATGCCATGCGACATTTAGTCAACAATATATAAACAATCTGGATTCCAATATTTAGTAAATACCAATATCTTCCTTTAAATTTTTGACGAATCGCTACTAATGATAAAACAATCGTTATACACGCTAGAAAAGCTGCCGGATTACTATTAAAATAAATCCCAGATAATCTTCCCGCGGTAACTCCTAATTTCCAGCCATTAGCATAACTGTTAAAATGAACTGCATACATACCAATTGATATTAGTGATGCAAATCCAACTAATATATTAACCAAAGCAATAATTGGTTTAACTTCATTACTAATTTGTTTTTTAGTCATTGACATTGGATTATTAAACATAATCAAATAAATAATTAATTGCATTGTTGCAATTACGTATGAATTTAAATCACTATAACCACACTTTATTGTTGCCAACACTAAAATAATTCCTTGTATGATCATCAAGATACTATAATTATTTTTTATTCGAAATTCTTTTTTATAAATATCATGACCAATAATCATAATTGCCCATAATAACAATGGTATAAACAAGTAATTTATCTCAATTCCTAAATAGCCTAATGCAAGAGTATTTATAAACATATATACAATAAAACATAATTTAAAATACTTTCGATTAAATACCATCTTTATTTCTCCAATTATAACATCTTATATTATACCATTAATAAAAAAAAATTAAACACTATGTATTTATTTTCTTGATGGCTTTTAATCATTAAAAAAAACTGCTTAAGCAGTTTTTTCTATTCCATTTTGTCAGTTTGGGGATTAATACCCGTTTGATCAAGCACCGCATGAACAACATTACGTTTACCACTTTCACTACCAGAAGAAGTACAAGTTGATAAAGTAATAACTGGATTATTAGCGCTTTGATCAAAATCAACACTAATATCACTTGTCTTTAACATTTCCTGGTAAAATCCTTGAATATCGGTAATTGCCGTATTGTATAATAAACTTTCTTCAGGGATAATATGCGCTGCCACCACTTTATAGCGATTAACAGTTCCGTCAGTTAAGTAGATATAAACATAAGGATGTTCATTGGCAAATGTTTGATCAGTATATGATTTAATGTTATTAAACATTGAACCATTTTTCATGTTATGACCATAAATAACGGTATTTAAATCAGTAAAGGGATTCGCATTTTCACTAGCGATAAAAATTGAACCCGCTCTAAAATAATTTTTATCAATATCACTATGGATATAGGTATCATTAGTTTCCCCTTGTAAAATTGGATAACTTACATTAGTATCAGGAATATCGATCCATCCTTTAACATCAGGATTACGAGCTAATAAAGCCTCAAAGTCAACAATTTTATACCCTTTAGAATCATCACTAACTTCAGTTACATAAGTTTCTTCAATTTTATCATTACTTTCATCCATTTCTTTGTATTCCCATAAAATAGACGCTAGATTATAGGCACTATAACAAAATACACATATACAAACTAATAAAATAATTTTACGAATTAAATCTTTAGGACCGCTAGGCTTGATTCGTTCAAGCAAGCTCTTCTTTTCTTTAGGATGTTTAGCCATTATACATTGAACTTAAACAACATGACATCACCATCTTGGCCAACATATTGTTTTCCTTCCTGACGAATTTTACCAGCTTCTTTTAAAGCATGTTCATTTCCATATTCCACCAAATCATCAAAACTGTATGTTTCCGCTTTAATAAAACCACGTTGGAAATCACTGTGAATAATTCCAGCCATTTCCGGGGCAGTCATTCCCTGCTTAAAAGTCCAAGCTCTTACTTCTTGTGGTCCGGCAGTAAAATATGTTCGTAATCCTAAAAGCTGATAGGCTTCTTTAATTAATTTATCTAACCCGCTTTCAGCAATACCTAATTCTTCAAGGAATAACGCTTTTTCTTCTTTATCCATACCTACTAATTCACTTTCAATTTTAGCACAGATAGGAACAACATTAGCACCTTCTTCCTTGGCAAATTTGACTACTTCATTGTAATATGGATTACTAGCAGGATCATCAAGATCCTCTTCACCAATATTAGCAACATAAATAATTGGTTTCATCGTAAGTAATGTGTACTGTTTTACAATTGCCATTTCTTCTTTACTAAAATCAATCGTTCTTGCTGGTTTATTAGCTTCTAATACCCCTTTGATTTTTTCTAAAATAACAATTTCTTCTTTAGCACCTTTATCCCCTGATTGTGCTTTTTTAGCAATTCGTCCAATTCTTTTTTCAACTGTTTCCAAATCAGCAAAAATCAATTCTAAATTAATCGTTTCAATATCTCTAATTGGATCAACATCACCATCAACATGGGTTACATCTTTATCTCTAAAACAACGAACAACCTCACAGATTGCATCTGTTTCGCGAATATTTCCTAAAAACTTATTTCCCAATCCTTCACCACGACTAGCACCTTTGACTAACCCGGCAATATCCGTAAATCCAAAAGTAGTGGGAATTGTTTTTTTCGGATTAAAAATTTCTGTCAATTTATCCAATCGATAATCAGGTACTTCAACTACCCCAACGTTAGGATCAATCGTTGCAAAAGGATAGTTAGCTGCTTCTACCTGAGCATTTGTAATTGCGTTAAATAAAGTTGATTTTCCAACATTAGGTAAACCAACGATTCCAGCTGTTAAAGCCATCTATACATCACTCCATTCATGCTTTATATTCTACTGAATATCTTATCAAATTGCAAGTTTGTTTAATTGTTTGTATAATAGATTTAAATAAAAGAGGAGGAATTAAATGTTTGATCAAATAGATATTCATAACTGCACAACTACTGAAGCTAAAGTCATGCTTGATAATCATTTAAACAGCCTAAGTCCATTAACTAATGAAACTACTGTTATTCATGGTTATTCTAGTAAAGTATTACAACTTTATGTTCGCAAGCAATATCATCATCAAAAAATCAAGCGAAAGATTTTAACGATGAATCCTGGAGAAACAATTTTAATATTAAAGTAAGGAATTTATATGGAAAGTTTTTATCAATCGATGTTATCAACAATTAGAAAATATCCATTTTTGATGCAAGCATTAATTAACTTTACTAAATATATTCCAATCATTACTTTTATTATTTATCCGTTGGTAATTATCTTTTTATTAATTACTAACAATGATTTACTAGTGCCAACCATTATACGACCAGCAGCTTCTTTTTTTATCGTGACGATTTTTAGAAAGATTGTAAATCGTAAACGTCCTTATGAAGCGATGGCTATTGAACCACTATTATCTCATAAACACGGTGAATCATTTCCTAGTCGACATACTGTTAGTGCTTTTGCTATTGCTTTGGCTTGCTTAAATGTATCTTGGCTATTGGGGATAATCATGATAGTTCTAGCTATTATTGTCAGCAGTTCGCGAATACTTTGTGGCGTTCATTATATTAGTGATGTTTTAGCCGCAATTATCATTGCAATTATCATTGCTTTTATTAAAATATAATTTAGGGGGAAAATATATGAACAATAACTTAAAAATTTGGAATAATTTATACAATGTAGTCACTAAATGGAACAAACAGCAGCCTTGGTTACGTTTTGAATCAGCCGATTGGTTTCAAATTACCTTTCCTGATCATGACCAGCCATACTATTGTTCCATTTTAGGCGATACAAACTGTGTTTATGGATTATCAATCTATACTGGACTTGATGGACTTAAAGATCTAGCTTCACTTGCAGCCTGTGAATTTGATCAGATTCTAGATAATTACTTAATTTGTAATCAAACTTGTATTACTTTTTATATGAGAAATCGGGTAAATCTTTTCAAGGAACAAAAAGCAATTATTGAAGAACTAAACCCATCTTTTTCTAGTGATAGTAAATGGCCATATTTTGCTACCTTAAAAAAAGGATATATACCTTATCATATCAGTGACGATGATGCTCTTTTATTTATTAAAGTAATGGAAGAACTTTTAGAAATAGATGATCTTTATCAAGCTGGTAAGATCGATATTCGTTTTAATGAAGGAGAATTGCTCTGTGCTACTTTACAAGATGAAAAGTGGCATTATGAAGCAATGGTTACTCCTGATGTCGATCCATTTGGAGTTATGGAATTTAGTGATAAACAATTATTAGAAAAATTAAGTCAAGCACCAAAAAACGATGCATGCTTAGAAATTGATCTGGCTTATTTAAATCAGGAAATAACAGAGGCTAGTTATTCTAAACCATTAAATCATCTTGTCTTTTTAGTCTTTAACAGTGATACCGGAGCATCCATTCATAACCAAACGATTTTTCCAGAAGATAATAATCTTTCAATCGTACTTGATTTTGTCATTGGCTATATTCTACAATTTGGATCACCTAAAAGAATTATATTCCGTAATCCTGAAATTTGGGCTTGTTTATTTGAACTTGCAGAGCGCTGTAACATTGATTTAACTTGCCAAGATTTACCATTATCTAATCAATATATCGAAGATAATGGTGACTTATTTTAAAACATCCAATTTGGATGTTTTAATTTATTTCGAGGTTAAAAATGAAAGTAAAAACAAACGCTATTTATTTTATATTATGTTTAATGTTGGGTACATTACTAGGATATTTGATTAATCAAATCACTTACCAGGAAACATTAATTAATGTTATGATCATTTTTATCATTACTATGATTATCGGTTTTCCTTTAGCTACTATTATTCATGAAAGTGGTCATTTAATAATGGGTTTAATAACTA
>NZ_JAGHEW010000358.1 GCF_017889095.1 Thomasclavelia sp.
ATATTATTTTAAGTTCTTTAGCTTTTCATTACATAGAAGATTATCAAAAATTAATCTCTAATATTTATGATTGGTTAAAACCAGGTGGTAATTTAGTTTTCTCTGTTGAACATCCTGTTTTTACAAGCGAAGGTAAACAGGACTGGTATTATGGTGATAATCAGGAAATCATGCATTTTCCGGTTGATAATTATTACTTTGAAGGAAAGCGTGAAGCTATTTTCTTAAACGAGCCAGTAACTAAATATCATCGTACTTTAACTACTTATTTACAAACTTTATTAAAGGCCGGATTTGTTTTAACTAATATCGTTGAACCAAAACCGCTAGCAGAAATGATGAATCTACCAGGAATGCAAGATGAATTAAGACGACCAATGATGTTATTAATTAGTGCAAAAAAGGCGTAAAAAATTACGCCTTTTTAAATACTATCATTTTTAAATATTTTTCAGTCATAATAAATGAACAATAAAACGATATTTCTAAAAACAGTTTTTTATTTAAAATACAAACATCTTCACATCATAAATTTAGACATTATCTATTTTTCATAAGATACTTTTATTTTTTAATTATTGATAGAACTTAATTACTCAGTTATATAACTCTCAAATGTTCTTGTATCATCATTTTTCAACTTTTCTTTAAGTTGTTTTGAATTTCTAATCAAATATTTTTCTACCTCATACTCACTTTTGGTATTTAAGATATCATAAATACCAATTGGATCATCAACTACAATTTCAAATTTTTCCAACATATCTATACAATTTTTTAACTCCGCTAATTTACTGAATTCTAAAATATACTTTTGACCATTTAAATAGATATTTAAATCATAGTAATAACTAACAGTTTTATTGATTGCGATTGCAGTTGAATATTGCCCAGCGATATAAGATAATTCTATTTTATCGATGTCTAAATATAGAAATTCTCTTTTTTTCATTCTTTTTTGTTTATTTGGTGATAGTATTATTCCCTCTTGATTGATTTCAATCTTAAAAGTTGGAATTCCAGACAAATAATTAATTTCTTTACTATTCGAACACTTAAAAACATTTTTCATTATAAGTACCTGTTATGAAGCAATACTTTACAAGATAAATGTTTCAAAACCTTTAATTAATTGACCTTTTCAAAGATTTATTTTCATTTATCAAAATCATACGATACTCTTCATATAGTAATTCATCTTTTTTTAATATACTATTTTTATCATATAAATCTTTATTAATATTTTTTACCCCATAACGCATCCTTTCTATATACTTTTTTTACTGTTTTTTACATATATTTTAATAATTCATTTTATTATAGACTATATCAGCATTTTAACTTACAACATCAACTACTTCTCTTTATTGTTGTATAATATTAATTATCTTACTATCCATCTATAATTTTTACCTCATCCTTGATCCCCACATAAGCCATCCAGCTTACACTAAATAAAATTAAACCTGCTAACCAAAGTGGTATCCCACATATAACAACATCCCCTAATAATATCTCGACGATAATAAATAAGCCAAGCGCCACCAAAGCTAATTTATTCATTTTCTAAGCCTCCTCATTGATCTATCTATATCTTATTATACCATATATGCTTATGATACCACTGATATGTTAAATCAATGTTAAATTTTAAAATAAAAATGAAAACAACAGCAATCAAACTGTTGTTTTCAATTGGAAAGTTATTAAAATAAATAGGTATAAATGTGCATAAAAGGACTAAAGACATTATCTTCTATACCCACCTTTTATTTTAGCTTACCTTCATTTTAATAAATACCAGTTTAAACTTAAATATTTGTTAAGATTTCTTTACTTAGTTTCATTTTTAAATGCCATATAAATTAATCCTAACATAAAGGGGACTAATAAAATTAATACATTTCCTGGTAAATTTGTATTGCTTTTTTCTAATGCAAAGACATTAGAAATACTTTTTATTATAACTGTTGTTAGTAGTGATAAAACCGTTATTACTTTATTTTTCATCCTCGCTCACCTTTCAATCTTATTATATTAAAAGATTATTACGAAAAAAGGCAAAGACAGTTAAGTTTAAGTAAAGATTATCCTAAGGCAACGTCTAAGATCATCATTACAACAAAACCAATTGCAAAACCAATTGTTGCAATATTGCTATGTTCTCCTTCAGATGCTTCAGGAATTAATTCTTCAATAACAACATAAATCATGGCACCAGCAGCAAAAGCTAATAAATATGGCAAAATAGGAACTACTAATGATGATAACATAATTGTTATTGCTGCTCCAATTGGTTCAACAATCCCTGATAATGCTCCATATAAAAATGAACGGTGTTTAGATAATCCATTAGCTTTTAATGGCATAGAGATAATTGCTCCTTCAGGAAAGTTTTGAATTGCAATTCCTAAAGATAAAGCTACTGCTCCGGCAAATGTGATTCCTTCACTACCGGCTACTAGCCCGGCAAATAAAACACCGACAGCCATTCCTTCAGGAATATTATGCAAAGTTACTGCTAAAACTAACATCGTTGTTTTTTGCAGATGACTTTTAGGACCTTCTTCTTGATTATCTAAATGCATGTGTGGTATCACATGATCTAGTAGTAATAAAAACAAAATCCCTAATATAAAACCAACTGCAGCCGGAATAAAAGCCAACTTTCCAAGTGATTCAGACATATCCATTGCTGGAATCAATAACGACCAAATTGAAGCTGCTACCATTACCCCTGAAGCAAATCCTAACAACGCTTTTAAAAGCATATTACTCATTTTATCTTTCATGAAATAGACACAGCCAGCACCAGCAGCTGTTCCAATAAACGGTATCATGAC
>NZ_JAGHEW010000359.1 GCF_017889095.1 Thomasclavelia sp.
GTTAGACAAATGCAAGAAACATTAGATGATCCTACTTTTGTCGTTGAATATAAGATCGACGGCTTATCAATGGCATTAAGGTATGAATTTGGCCGTTTGAATTTAGCGGTTACTCGAGGTGATGGGGTTATCCAAGGTGAAGATGTAACAGCCAATGCTAAAGTAATCAAAGATGTCAAAAAGAAACTTAAAGATCCCATTGAATATTTAGAAGTTCGTGGGGAAGTCTATATGACAAATGATGCTTTTGAAAAAGTTAATGAAATGCAGGAAATCAATGGTAAAAAACTATTTGCTAATCCTCGTAACTGTGCTGCGGGAACATTAAGACAGTTAGATAGTGCGATTACTAAAGAAAGAAATCTATCAATGTTTGTTTTTAATATCCAGGATGTACGGGGAAAAGAGTTTACAAGCCATAGTCAAGGCTATGAATATTTAAAAAGCCAGGGAATTAAGATAATTGAAGATTATCGTATTTGTAAAACAGATGATGAAGTTTGGCAGGCAATTGAAGCAATTGGCAATAATCGTGAAAATTTAGCTTATGATATTGATGGAGCAGTCGTTAAGATCGATAGTTTTGCTGATCGCCGTAAATTAGGGGCTACTTCAAAAGTACCACGCTGGGCGATTGCTTATAAATATCCTCCAGAAGAAAAAGAAACGAAGCTATTAGATATTGAATTATCAGTAGGAAGAACAGGAAGAATTACGCCAACGGCGATTTTTGAACCGGTTCGTTTATGTGGAACAACAGTTTCTAGAGCAACCTTACATAATCAGGATTTTATCGATGATCTTGATGTTAGAATTGGTGATACGATCGTAGTTTATAAATCTGGCGAAATTATTCCTAAAGTAAAGCGTGTAGTTAAAGAAAAACGTCCTGAAAATACGGTTCCTTATCAAATTGGAAATACTTGTCCAGTATGCGGAGCACCGGCGATTCGTTACGAGGATAATGCGGATATTAAATGTACTAATGATAGTTGTCCAAGTCGTTTGGTTAAAAATATCATTAATTTTGTTGGTCGGGATGCGATGGATATTAAAGGTTTTGGTTTAGCTTATGTGGAAACTTTGATCGATCACGGTTATATTAAAGATATTAGTGATATCTACAGTTTGTCAGCTAAACGACAGGAATTATTGGATAAAAAGATCATTGGCTTAGTTAAAAGTACTGATAACTTGCTTAATGCGATTGAAGGCAGCAAGAATAATGATGCAACTAGATTGTTAACTAGTTTTGGAATTAGTAATGTTGGTAAGGCAGCCGCTAAAAGTTTAATGAAGAAATTTAAAAGTATTGATAATTTAATGCAGGCCAGTTATGCTAGTTTAGTTGAAGTGAATGATATTGGTGATGTAAGTGCGATGGCAATCATTGATTATTTTAAAGATCCATATCATCAGGAAATCATCAAACGATTAAAAGAATATGGTGTTAATATGAACATCATTGAAGATGAAGATAGTGATGAACGGTTTGATGGAATGACTTTTGTAGTAACCGGAACATTACCTAGTTTATCACGAAAAGAAGCAGCTTCACTAATTGAAAAACATGGCGGGAAGGTAGCTGGTTCGGTTTCCAAAAAGACAACTTATTTAGTTGCCGGGGAAAATGCTGGAAGTAAATTAACTAAGGCCCAAAATTTGGGAATTGATGTAATTAATGAAGAAACGCTATTAGAAATGGTGAAGTAACAAAAATAATGTTATAATGCGTTTTGTAAAGGAGGAAACTGTCAAAGTGAAAAAATTAATATCGTTATTAATATTAGTTTTATTGTTATCGGGATGTAGTGATGCTAAAGAAACAGTTGAAACACAAACAGCCAATGATGTATCATCGACCGACAGTTTAGATGATAATTTTTATCGAATTGTGAAGTTAGATGTTTATGAAAATCGGGAAAATTATTATACTTCATTTGGAAATACTAGTGATTTTCAAACGATTGGTCGGGAATTACAGGCTCTTTCAACTGAATATTTTTCAACTAGTGATTATTATTTATCAGAAGGACAAATTCTTGGCTATTCCCAGATTCAAGAATTAACTAGAAGATCTGACGATCCTGATAAATATCCTTATACGATTCAATCGCAAAAAGGAACTTCAATTGGTGGGGTAAATGATCCAGTTATGGTTTCGACAGTTTATGAACAAGATTATTATCAAAAATCAGGAGATGATTATAGTCTAGAGGGAATGGCACTAGCAATCGTCATTGATCCACGAGAAGCTGATGCCAGTACTCGTTTAAAAACTAATATGGATGAATCATTGATTGTTGATTTTGGTCGGGAATCAGTATCTAAGTTATATGCTTATATTGAACATTTAAGTAAAGAGGATGATTATAAAGATTTAAAAGATATCCCTATTTTTATTACAGTATATTATGCTACTAATACAAATGAAAGTGATATTGATGGCCGTTATATTTTAAAAAGCTATTGTAATGGCAGTGTTGGTGAAATTGAAAGTTTAGATTACCATACTTATTTATTTACTAGCAGTAATGCTTCTACGTATGATGAACAAACTGCATCACAATTTGAAATTTTCAAAAGTAATATGAAAAAAGCTGGAGTTGAAGCAGTTGGGGTTGTTGGTTATGGTAAATACCAGGATGGTGAACTTCAATCATTGAAAATAAATGTTAATACGAATGTAAAAACATATACAGAATTACTTTATTTGGTAGAAACTGCAGCCGATGAAGCTAATTCACAATTTGGTAATGATTATCCAATCACGATTCTAGTTTATTCACAAGATCAGCTAGAAGCAATTATCATTAAAGATAAAGGTGAAGATGCTAAGAGTCATCTATTGAATTAGGAGGGATTTTATGGAAGATAAAGAAACAATGTTGAAACAGCTTGGTTTAAAGACTATGTTTAATATTAGTGATGAAGAAATGCCAGAATTAGTTGAAGAATATGACATTTTTATGAATCACGTTGCTGTATTGGAAAAAATTGATACTGATGGTATAGAACCACTTGCATATCCGTATGAAATTGAAACGACTTTTTTACGTGAAGATGAGGCAAATGATGTTATTAGTCGTGAAGAAATTTTAAAGAATGCTAAAAGCGTTGAAGATAATCAAATTAAAGTTCCAAAGGTGGTGAAATAATGAAAGTATTATCGATTGAACAGTTACATCAAATGATGGTCAATAAAGAAATTGATATTAATGAGTATTATCGTGAATTATTTGATGAAGTAAAAGTACAGCAGGAGCGTCTTAATGCTTTTGTTACCATTACTGATGATGTTGCTTTTAAAAATATTGAAAATTTAGATGTTAAAGAAGATGAAATGTTGAAAGGAATTCCCGGGGTATTTAAAGATAACTACAATACTAAAGGAATTAAAACAACAGCTTCTAGTAAAATGTTAGAAGATTATGTACCGGTATATAATGCTACTGTTGTGGAAAAATTATATCAGGCAGGTGTTAGTTTGATTGGAAAATCAAGCATGGATGAACTAGCAATGGGGGGTACCAATAAATCTGCTTTAACTGGACCAGTATATAATCCTTGGGATTCATCAAGAATTGCGGGGGGATCATCTGGTGGTAGTGCTGCTTTAGTTGGCAGCGGTGTCGTTCCTTTTGCTTTAGGTAGTGATACTGGTGATTCAATTCGTAAACCAGCCGGTTTTTGTGGTGTAGTTGGCTTTAAACCAACTTGGGGGAGAATTTCTCGTTTTGGAGTAATTCCTTATGCTTCTAGTTTAGATCACATGGGAGCTTTTACTAGAAATGTTCGGGATATGGCAATTGTAACTGAAGCAATGGCTGGTCGTGATGATCGTGATATGACATCAAGCTATCGTCCTGTTCCTCATTATTTACAAGATTTAACTAGTGATATTAAAGGAATGAAAATTGCCGTTTTAACAACCGTCAGCAATGAAATTAGAAATCCTGATATTAAAGCCAATTTTGAACATGTAATTTCGGTATTTAAAGATTTAGGTGCTAAAGTTGGGGAAGTAACCATTCCTTTATATTTAGCTAAAGCAATTTTACCAACTTATACAATTATTGCTAATAGTGAAGCGACTAGTAACCATTCTTGCTTAGATGGAATTAAATATGGTGATCGCCAAGGTGGCGCTTCTACCGATGAGGTAATGATCAATTCCCGTACTGATGGTTTTGGAGCCCATATTAAACGTCGTTTTATTTTAGGTAACTTAGCTTTAGCTACAGAAAATCAAGAAAGAATGTTTAGAAAAGCACAGCGGGTAAGAAGATTGATCGTTGAAGAAATCAACAAGATCTTTAGTGAATATGATATTATTTTAACACCTAACAGTGGTAGTGTGGCACCAAAATTAGATGAAGCTAACGATGATCGTCTTTCTGATGAATATATTATTTTAGAAAATCACTTAGCTTTAGGAAACTTTGCGGGAACACCTAGTATTTCGATTCCTAGCGGTTTTAGTGATAAAATGCCAATTGCCGTTAACTTAATGGGTCGCGTTTTTGAAGAACAAACAGTTTTAAATTGTGCTTATGCCTTAGAACAGGCATTAGGTTTTGCCAATCAATATTCAAGAAAGGGGTAGAGAGAAGATGAATTTTGAAACAGTAATCGGGTTAGAGGTTCATTGCGAGCTAAAAACAAAATCAAAAATGTTTTCTGGGGCCCCAGTAACGTTTGGTCAAGCACCAAATACTAATGTTAATATTGTCGATATGGGGATGACTGGAGCAATGCCAGTTTTAAATAAAGCTGGGGTTGAATATGCCATTAGAGTATGTAGTGCTTTAAATATGGAAATTGATGAATTGGTTTGTTTCGATCGAAAAAACTATTATTATTCGGATTTACCAAAAGGTTTCCAAATTACTCAGGATCGTCATCCAATTGGTCGTAATGGAACAATGAATATTGAAGTTGATGGTCGTAAACAAGTAATTGAAATCGAACGTTTACACATGGAAGAAGATACTGCTAAACAGTTACATTTTGATGATTATTCTTTGATTGATTACAATCGAGCTGGAATTCCTTTGATTGAAATCGTCACTAAGCCAACAATTCGTAGTGGTGCAGCTGCAGCTGCTTATTTAGAAAAACTAAGACAAATCTTGTTATTTACTGATGTTAGTGATGCCAAAATGGAAGAAGGTTCAATGCGCTGTGATGTTAATGTTTCTATTCGTCCTTTTGGCAGTGACAAATTTGGTACAAGAACTGAAATTAAAAACTTAAATTCAATTTCAAATGTTCAAAAAGCAATTGAATATGAAGTGGCTAGACAAGAAAAAGTTTTAATTAGCGGTGGTGAAGTATTACAAGAAACTCGTCGCTACGATGAAGATAAAAAAGAAACAGTGGTCATGCGAGCTAAAGGAGATGCGGTCGATTATAAATATTATCCAGAACCAAATATTTTACCAATTCGTCTAGATCATAAATGGGTAGAAGAAATTATCGCTAATATCCCAGAAATGCCAGAATCAAGGGTGAAACGGTATATTAATGATTATTCAATTCCTAAAACTGATGCTTTGATTTTAGTCCAGACTAAAGAAATTTCGGATTTCTTTGAAGCAGTCGTAAAAGATACGAAATATTATAAAATTGCTTGTAACTGGATGTTAGGGGAAGTTCAGGCTTATTTGAATAAAAATAATTTAACGATCCAAGATACTAAATTAACTCCTGAATATTTAGCTAAAATGATTAACTTTATCCAGGATGGTACGATTTCTAGTAAACAAGGGAAAAAAGTTTTTGAACTGTTAATGAAACAAGGAAAAGATCCGGAAATTATTATTGAAGAAAATCACATGAAACAAATTTCTTCACCAGAAGAATTAACAGTTATTATTAATGAAGTTTTGGATGCTAATGAACAGTCAATTGAAGATTATCGTAATGGTAAAGATCGCGCTGTTGGTTTCTTAGTTGGACAAATTATGAAAAAGACTGGAGGACAAGCTAATCCAGCTGTTACTAATAAATTATTGGTTACTTTATTAAAACAAAGAATTTCGTAATGTACAAATATCAATATATTTGGTACAATTATCAAAGGAGGTATAAATATGTCTCAAAAAAGATTTAGCTTTGATGATGATGATTTTCAAAATACAATCGAAGCACCTAAAAATGAGGTGTTTGGTGATGATGATTTTTTTAAAGATGATTTCTTTGTCGATGATAAAGTAGATAGTGAACAAAAAGCAATGAAAAAAGGTAAAAAAAGTAAAAAAGGTAAATTTAAGTTGAAGAAATGGCAGATTGCCTTAATTGTATTTCTATTATTAATTATTGGATTTATTGTTTATGTATTTGTCGCTGGGGATAATGATGGGCCTGTTTATGGTGATCGTTGTGCTTCATTGATTGCAATTGATGAAAGTAAATTCGATGCGGTTGAAGATACGATTGAAGCTGATGGAAATATCAATAGTGCTAACATTGAAGTAGATTGTCGAATCATCAAGATTTCGATTAATTATATTGATAATACTAATTCAGATACTGCAATCCAGCTAGCAACCAATGCTTTGCATACGTTAGATGATGCTTTAGGGGAAACTAAAGAAGAAGGCAGTGTTTATAGTAATTTATTGGGTACTGCCAATGGTCGCGGTCAATATAATGTTGAATTTGTTTTAACAAGTAATGGTGATACTAATTTCCCAATTTTTGGTACTAAACAGCCAACTAGTGATGAAATTAGTTTTACTGGTGCTAATCCGGTTGATCAGGCAGCGACTGATCGGGCAACAAGTACTTTAAATCAATCAGGTCAATAGACGAGCATGGCTCGTCTTTTTTAAAGAGGAGAAGATTAATGAAGAAAAATGATTATTTTTATGGTGAATGTGTTGATTTAACTTATGATGGTCAAGGGATCGTTAAAGTTGATAATTTTACTTATTTTGTTAAAGGAATGTTAGTTGGTGAAACGGGAAAGTTAAAAGTTATCAAAGTTTTAAAAAATTATGCAATTGCACGGTTAATTGAATTAGATCATGTTTCTAAACATCGAATTGAACCTAAATGTTCGGTTTTTAAAGCTTGTGGAGGCTGTCAATTGCAGCATATTGATAAACGGGGACAACAGTTATTTAAAACTAAGCGCGTTCAAGACTGTTTAGAAAGAATCGGTAATTGCCATGTTTTGGTTAATGAATGTTTGATGATGGATGATCCCTGGTATTATCGAAATAAAGTTCAAATGCCAATTGGAATTAAAAATGGTCATTTAGTTACGGGATTTTATAAACAAAAATCGAATGAAATTATTCCTTGTAATCAATGTGCAATCCAAAATCAATTATCTAATCAAATCACCAATCGGGTTCGTGAATTGATGGAAGAATTACATATTGAACCGTATGATAAAATGGCTCATCATGGTAATATCAAACATATTTTAACTAAATTTGGTTATCATACTAATGAAATAATGTTAGTATTGATCAGCTATCAAGATAAAATAAATCAAATTGAAAAGTTAGTTAAGATCATTACTAAAGAATTTCCAATGATCAAAACGGTTATTCAAAATATCAATCATCGTAAAGATAATGTAATTTTAGGTGATCAGGAAATAATTCATTATGGCAAAGGTTATATTTATGATGCATTATTGGATAATAAATATAAAATTTCATTAAAATCTTTTTATCAAATCAATCCAATTCAAGTTGAAAAACTGTACCAAAAAGCAATCGATTTTGCCAACTTATCAAGTGAGGATGTAGTTTTAGATGCCTATTGTGGGATTGGAACAATTACACTTTCATTAGCTAAATATGTAAAAAAGGTATATGGGGTTGAAATTGTTGAAGAAGCAATCAAAGATGCCAATAATAATGCTTTATTAAATAAAATTGATAATGTTGAATTTAAATGTGATGATGCGGGTAAATATATGGTTGAATTAGTGGAAAAAGGACAGCATTTAGATGTCGTCTTTGTCGATCCGCCACGTAAAGGCTGCTCAACTGAATTTTTAGATTATTTAGTTAAAGCTAATCCTAAAAAAATCGTTTATATTTCTTGTGATGTAGCAACTCAAGCAAGAGATATTAAATATCTTCAGGAATATGATTATCAGGCTATAAGCTGTCAGCCGGTTGATATGTTTCCACATACTACCCACGTCGAGACCATAGTATTGATGTCACGGATTGAAAAATAAGGGACTGAAAAAGTGCAGGAAACAAGGGATTTCCGGGAGTTTGGACTGTTTGGACAGCGGTTCTGGCTCCCAGATTTTTTATGCCTGCTTACTCTGTGGAAACATATCGAGGGAAAAAAACGGGCGGAGGGTTGAGTATACAGGATTGATAAGTCAGAAAAAACTTGCAATTCTTTTTATATTCGATTAATATGCTGCTATCTTGAAATTAAGCATGAAAAGTGCCGTTGACTTTTCCCCTGGGGTAAAGTTTATACTGGTACCAGAAGGAGGTCTGTTATATGTTGACGATTGGGGAATTTTCGAGTATATGCCGAGTGTCTACAAAAACGCTTCGATATTACGCAGAAATAGGATTGATACTTCCAGAAGAAATCAATCCGGAAAATGGTTATCGATATTATTCTATTAAACAGTTGGAGACGATGCAGTTTATTAATCGGCTGAAAGCATATCATTTTTCGTTGGAAGAAATTAAGGCAGTTCTTGAATCGGAGGAGGTAATGGATGACAAACTATATGCGGCCCTTAATAAAAAGAAAAAAGAGATTTCAATGCAAGTGATGATGTATAGAAATACATTGGAACAGATAGATGCTGATATGTCTGCCTTAAGAAAGGGAAAGTCGATTATGTCGTATATGGAAAATATTGGTATAGAATTGGTGGAGGTGCCAAAGATGTATCTTCTGTCCATCCGAAAGATGATTCAGGAACAGGATTTCCCTGATGAGGATGGGTATTGTTTTGGGAAACTGTTTAAAAAAATGAAGGAAAAGAGCCTTACAGAATCTGCTCCGCCAATGGTTTTGTTCCATAGCGATGAATATAGTCCATTTGGACTGGATACAGA
>NZ_JAGHEW010000360.1 GCF_017889095.1 Thomasclavelia sp.
AATCGTTTTCTTAGTGATTCTGGCATATTAACTTTTGGTGCTTTTTCATGCATCAGCCAGCTTGCTACTTTATGAGTTTTCGAACCAGGTACATCGAACATTGGCGGTTCTAGTCGCAAATCAATTTTTAAAGCAAATGGATTACGAGGAGCAAAAGCATCACCGACAATTTCATAAGCTAAATTTGGTGGTGAACCAGGGATCGTATATAATACATCCTCTTTAGTATCTAAATCCTAATATATTTTTAAAATATATTCCAAAAATATCCCTTTAAATCTAAATTTATAGTAAAATATAAATATAAAAAAATATTTTTTATAGGAGGAAAAATATGCGTCCAAAATATCATTTATGCGCACCAGCAAACTGGATCAATGATCCTAATGGATTTATTTATTATCAAGGTAATTATCACTTATTTTACCAGCATTTTCCTTATGAAAATCGTTGGGGAACAATGCATTGGCGCCATGCAATCAGTAAAGATTTAATTAATTGGCAGGATTTAGGAATTGCCTTATATCCAACTAAAGATTATGATGCTAATGGCTGTTTTTCAGGTTCCAGCATTGAAGTTGATGGGAAGATGTATCTTTACTATACTTCAGTAAAATATACTAAATTTAACCCTGAAAATGTCCATACTACTTTAACTGGCGATGAGTTTTTATCAAGTCAAAGTATGTTAATTAGTGAAGACGGTTTTACATTTGATAATCTAAACAACAAAAAAATGATCATTCCGGTTTTTAAAGACGGTGAAATCGGTCATCCTGTTCATACTCGTGATCCTAAAGTATGGAAACATGGTGATTATTATTACATTGTTTTATGTAGTAAATATCTTGATGAAAATAATAATTACAATGGTCAATTATTGTTCTATCGAAGTTTAGATGGTTTAAATTGGGAATATCTCAATAACTATCGTGGGATTAAATATGGTGATATGTGGGAATGTCCTGATATTTTTGAAGTCAATGATCAGTATATTTTAATTATGTCACCAGAAAGAACTAATCAAGAAGGTTATCCTTCCCATGGCCGGATTACGACGATCAACTTTGATCATCAAAACTGTGACCTGGAAATTACGGGCGATTTAAATTACTTAGATTTAGGTTTAGATCTCTATGCCCCACAAACTGCAGTTGATCAAGAAGGTCGCAGAATTTATGTTGCCTGGATGCGAATGCCTGAAGCTGACGAAGAAAACTGGATTGGGTTAATCACTTATCCTCGGGTAATTACTTATCGAAATAACCATATTTATACTAATATTCACCCTAATGTTGATAATTTCTTTACGACCAAAACAGCTGCTTTTGATCCTTTAAAACCTTGTAAAATTACTGCTAGTTTAAAATCTGGTGATTATCTTAATATTGGTGGTTATCAAATTAGTTTTGATAGTAAATTGACAGTTGATCGTTCTTTAGTTTACCCTGATGGCGGTGGTTTAAAGAAATTATCTTCACCTAAGTTAGATCAATGTGATCTTAAAATTTTCTATGATCAACATATCATTGAAATTTATATTAATAACGGTGAATATGTTCTTTCTAATATCGTTTACAACCTACAAGACACACTTACAAGTAATATTAATTATGATATTTTTGTAAAATAAAACAAGGAAGCTTGACTTCCTTGTTTTTAACGTCCTGGAATAATAATTGCCGCAATAATATAAATTAAAATACCACTGCCACCTAAAACCGTTAAAACAGCCCAGGCTAATCTAACTAAAGTCGGATCAACATCAAAATATTCCGCTAAACCGCCACAAACACCACATAACATCCGATCTTGATTAGAACGATATAATTTTTTCATTTATTCACCTTCCATCCTAATTGTAATTTTACCTAAATCACATTTTGCTTTTAACTTACGTGAACCATCATGTTTTTGATACGATTCACTGATTCCTGTGCCATCATAATTACCAATTGTAATATCACCTAAATCACATTTAGCATCAATATTATAATCCATTTCTTTGCCTGCTAAAAGAACATCAATATCACCTAAATCACATTTTAACTCACTATCCTGGCTATCTAAATAAGCTACTTCAATACTGCCAGCATCAACATCTAATTTAGCTTGATCACTCTTTAAGTATTTTGTTTCAAGTGCACCTAAATCAACATTAAAATCTAATTTATCCACATTTAGTTTATCAACAGTTACTTTACCAGCATCAACATCAATTTCTGCTTTTTCAAAATAATAATCTCGAGGAATATAAACATTGATTTTAGAATCATTAGAACTGATAAAATTAAAGATATGTGCTCCACCTTTGATAACTAAAGTATCGTTATCTTTTTTAATTTTAGACTGGCTAGTAATATTTAATGCTTCTACTTTGATAACCGTACCATCATATTCAAATAAATTAACCGTTCCAGTTTCACATTTTATTTCTAGTTTTTTAATATCACTAAATTCTTCATAAGTAGTTTTGGTTTTAAAATATGGTAAAGAAACCCCTAATTCACCACGATCATATAATGTTTCCAACTGATTGAAACCATTGCAGGCTGCCCCAAAAATAAACAGACTTAATGCTATAGCAGCAGTTATAAAAATCATATATTTTATTTTGCGCATTGTTGATTACCTCCATTATTTACTAGCCCGCTAATCATTTCGATTAATTTTTTTAAAAGATTAATACAAGCTTTACAAATTCTAGGAATTAATCTTAATGCCATTACTCCTAGTAAGAAAAATAACAATGTTAATGCAATCAAAGCAAAAGATGTTGCTAGAACGATACATCCAGCTCCTAAAAAATTACCTATCAGCATTATCCCTTTAACAAAGCACGTTATTGCGCCAATAGCACAGCCAATTGCTCCTATCATAATCCCAATCCCAAAAGCAAATAAAATTGCTAGAATCGTAAAAAACAAGACAAATAAGCCACCTGAGCCACCAAACAACAAAATTCCTGCTCCAATAAAGATAAATATCAATAAGATACGATTACGATCAGCGTTGCCACGAAAACGACTTCCTTTTTTTTCATCACTTTCTTCTGTTTCTTCAACGATCGTTGCTTCAACAATTTCTTGAGTTTGTTTATAGCTGGCATTATCCATTGACTTTTCACTATATTCAATATCTTGATCAAATTGATTTTCTAAACCAGCCTTAATGATTGCTGCCACCCTCTCTGGTGAACCTAGTTCTTTGATAATTTGTTCTTCATTTTCATAACCAGCTTCATCAAAATAAGCCTCGTAATATTCAAGTGCTGCCTGACATTCCACGTCTTCAATATCTTGAAGCAAGTAAGCCAGTCTATCCATAAATTCTTTTCGATTCATTTTAATTTCCCCCGTCAATAATTTTATTGATCTTAGTTACATAACTATACCATTCCTCTTTATACATCGCTAATTGCGCCTTTCCCTGAGGTGTTATTTTATAATAACGTCGATTACGACCACAATACTCCTGATCATAAGTTTCTAAACAATTATCTTTCAATAATCTTCTTAAAACAGGATATAAAGTTGACTCTGATACATCTAAGCCTGTTCTTACATCTTGAGTAATCTTATATCCATAAGTCCCATTAGCTTCTTTAGAAATAACTGATAACACAATTGTATCTAATAAAGCTGCTCCCGTATTAAATATCATCTGTCTAACTCCTTCCTTATTTTTCAATAATATTATATGACGTATAATATTAGTTGTCAATCAATATAATATTATTCACCCTATTTTTGTTATTTAAATGATATTTTTCACATAATTATTTTAAATAATATAAACAGGAGGTAAAAATGAAGAAGGCAAACAAAAAAATTATTATTTTAGTTATTGTTTTTGTGGTAGCGATTGGTATTTTCATCATTAACCAGGATACAACTACGAT
>NZ_JAGHEW010000361.1 GCF_017889095.1 Thomasclavelia sp.
GGTGGTTTAAGAAATAAAGATGTGGCTTCATTAACAGTCGTTCCGTATTTACATTCGTTAGGAATTTTTAGTTTAGATTATGTTTTTTTAAGTCATGATGATTTTGATCATAGTGGCGGCTATGATTCTTTAGCTAGTCAAATTAAAATTAAAGAAACGATTACAGCCTATCAAGAAAAAATGAAAATTGGTGAGGTTATAATTGAAATGTTAGCTTTGCCAGCTAGTGATAACAATAATGATTCATCATTAGTGATGCTAGTAACTGTCAATCATCTTAAATATTTATTTACGGGTGATATTTCTAGTAATGTCGAAGCTAAAATAATTCAAGATTACCCTAATTTACAAGTTGATGTTTTAAAAGTATCCCATCATGGCAGTAATAGTGGTACAAGTGCGCCATTTTTAGCGAGCATTAAACCCAAAGTAGCTTTAATTAGCTGTGGTAAAAATAATACTTATGGACATCCTCATGATGATTTACTCCAAAGATTGAATGATTATGGGGTTAAAGTTTATCGAACTGATCAAATGGGGATGGTTAAGATCGTTTATTATGGTGATGATAATTATCTTTTTAAAAAGATAAACTAGGTGGTTATCTTAATGTTGAAAATGTCTTTTTTAAATAATATAATTGAATTACGACATTATTTATAATATTTTTGTGATAATTAGGGAGTGATGTGATAGTGGAAAATGATAAGATTGATTATTTAGGAGTTTTAAATTATCTTCAAAATAATGGCGGGATGCCCTATTCTAATCCTGAAAAACCAGGGATTAACGCGCAAGAAAAAAAACAATTCCAGGAACTGAAAAATCAGGGAAGACAAGCGGTTAATGAAATGGTCAAAATGGCAAAGTTATGCGCTAAATTATTTGATTTAAATAAATGTGAACCGATAGTCTGGTTAGATAGTTCAAACGTAAAAACTCGGAAATACTTATGGGCGCAGTTAAAATATCAAGAATATAGTAAATGTCCTGAAAGTATTTCGATTTTTGTCGAAAAGTCAGAAGTAACCAATAAAGCTAGATTGCGCTTTTCATTAGGACTAAAACTTGATAAAGCTGATAAGTTGATCTTAGATAATTATCATACTTATTTAGATTTGCCAGTTAAACCTAATAGTAACTTAGTTTATACTGCTGGAAATAATGGGATTGATATAATTGATGATGACCGTAAAACAATTAAACAAAAATTAGTATCCGGGATTTATAAAAAAGTAGAAATTAGTCGGATTTTAGAATGGGATGATCATTTAACTAATGATGAAATTGAACAAGAGATGATTAAAAGTATTCATTCATTAATTCCTTATTATGATCATGTTTTAAAAATCGATTATCAATCAATATTCAATGAAGCCGATATTGATTATGAAATGGAAATTAAGCAAATAAATTATCCTAAAAATATGATTTTGTATGGACCACCTGGAACCGGTAAAACTTATAATTCCATTATTTATGCGGTTGGTATATGTGATAATCAAAAAAATGATGAATTAAAAGATTATGATGCAGTAATTAAAAGATATAATGAATTAAAGCAGCAAGGTCGGATTGCTTTTACGACTTTTCATCAATCTTATGGCTATGAAGAATTTATTGAAGGGATTCGTCCAGTGATTAAAGAAGATGATAGTAGTTTAGGTTATCAAATCGTTGCGGGAATTTTTAAACAGTTTTGTAAAGTGGCAAATAAAGATGACAAGCCTTATGTATTGATTATTGATGAAATTAATCGTGGTAATATTTCTAAGATTTTTGGTGAATTGATTACTTTAATTGAAGAATCAAAACGTCAGGGCAGTAAAGAAGAGATATCATTGCTTTTGCCATATTCTAATGAAGAATTTAGTATTCCTGGTAATGTTTATCTTTTAGGAACGATGAATACGGCTGATCGTTCGATTGCTTTAATGGATACAGCTTTGCGGCGGCGGTTCCAGTTTATTGAAATGATGCCTGATGAACAGGTCTTAAATGATCTAGGAATCAATAAAATTGTAGTAAATGAAAAAGAACTAGATGTTGTAAAGATGTTAAAAACGATTAATCAGCGAATTGAATATTTATTTGACCGGGAACATACTATTGGTCATGCCTTTTTTACCAAATTAAAAGATAATTTAACACTTGAATGTTTAGCGGATATTTTTAAAAATTCGTTAATTCCGTTATTACAGGAATATTTTTATGAAGATTATCAAAAGATCATGTTAGTTCTTGGTGATAATGATAAATCTAAAGGTGAATATCAATTCATTAATGATGAACCAGTTTCTAATTCGTTATTTAAAGGGGATTTATCAGATATTGATCTTAGTGATAAAATCTATCGAATCAATGAAGCAGCTTTCTATCAAATTGAAAGCTATTTAGAAATTATGAAATAGATGGGGTGAAAACATGGGTGAACTTTTTACCATTAAAGAATATGATACGATCATTAGTCAAAAAGGCTATCAGGGTCGTTATAAATATATGGAAAAACAGCAGTTTGAAAACTTAATTACGTTCATCTATGATTTTAAAGCTACGGAAGATCAAAGTGATATTCTTAATTTTATTAGTTTAGGATATCGACGAAATCTAGGGAATACGATTACTTTTAGAAATTATGTTGGCTTGATTCAATTGAAAAATGGCTTTCAAATTCAAATTTTACCTAAAATAGATTTTAATCAGCAAATAAGAGATCAAACAAAACAAGTTTTTATCAAAATGATTCAGTCAATGAAAGACTTCCCAAGTAAAATTTTTAATAATGCCAATCTAGAAACTGCTCAAATGAGTATATATGAAATATTTATTGAGATGTATTTAAAAGAAACGCGAAAGTTAGTAAAACAGGGGATTCAGTTAGCTTATGTAACTAATCAAGGTAACTTGTCTTATTATCAAGGTAAGCTGTTAATAAATAAACAGTTAAGAAAAAATAACGTTCATCAAGAACGATTTTACCTTGAATATGATCAGTTTCAAGCTGATCAGGCTAAAAATCGCATCATTAAAGCAACTTTATTAAAATTATTAAAGATTACTACAAGCAGTAAAAACGCTAAACAAATTAGACAGTTATTAGTATTTTTTGAAGGTGTAAGTCCATCATTAAATATTGACCGGGATCTAGCTAAGATCACGATTGATCGTACTAGTAAAAACTATTTATCTTTAATTGAATGGTCTAAAGTGTTTTTAAAAAATAAAAGCTTTACACCATTTTCGGGTAAACAGAATGCCAGAGCCCTGTTATTTCCAATGGAAAAGGTATTTGAAGCTTATGTCGCTAAAAATATGAAACGAATCTTTAAAAGAGCTAATTACCAGGTATCTAGTCAAGATCAAAGCTATTATTTGTTTAATCAGGTAAATGGTCAAAATGAGCATAGATTTGCTTTAAGGCCGGATTTAGTAGTTACTCGAGATGATGGTAGTGTAGTTATTTTAGATACTAAATGGAAAAAGCTATCAAATAATAAACGAAGCAGTTATGGGATATCACAGCAAGATATGTATCAAATGTATGCTTATGCCAAAAAGTATCAAACTAGTGAAGTGTGGTTATTATATCCAATTAATAATGAAGTAAGAGATTTAGATAATATTTATTTTGATAGTGGTGATGGAGTGATGATATCTTTGTTTTTTGTTGATGTTGAAGATATTGAAAGTAGTTTAGAGTTATTATTGGAAAAGCTGATGAGTAAATAGGTTTATTTAAAGCTAATGCTTTTAAATAAACTTTTTTGTTTAAAAATAAGGTAATGACTTTATGATTTAAATGGGCTATAATTGGTTTACTGGAGGGATCGTAATGCTATATTTTATTTATGGAACAGAACGTTTTTTAATGGAACAAAAACTAAATGCTTTGAAAAAAGAGTTTGATTGTAGTGATGAATTGATGAATTTATCACAGTATCGTGGTGATGAAGATCGCATCAAAGATGTTTTTGAAGATTTAATTACACCTCCTTTTTTTACTGAAAATAAAATGATCGTGCTGAAAAATCCGTTATTTTTAACGACTCGAAAGATCAAAAAAGACGATGAACAATTGCAGTATTTTGAAAAATGTTTAGCTGATAATAATGAAGTTAGACTGGTGATTTATTTAGATGGTGATGATCTCGATAAGCGTAAGAAAATTGTCAAACAGTTATTATCATCAGCGCAAGTATTTAAATTTGATAAAGTAAATCATTATCGCTTATCAGATAGTACTCGTCAGGCAGTTAAACGTCGTCAGGCAACGATCGATGATGATGCTTTGGAATTGTTGCTTAGTCGAAGTGATGAAAGTTTACAAAAGGTCGCTAATGAAGTAGAAAAGTTATGTCTTTATAGTAAACATATTACTTATGATATTGTTGATCAGATGGTAAACAAACCGTTGGATGAAAATATTTTTGATTTGACTAGTGCTATCTTACAAAAAGACCGGCGCAAGATTTTTATGATTTATCATGATTTGATGATCTTAAATGAAGAACCAGTTAAATTAATTATCATGATTGCCAATTCAATGCGGTTAATTTATCAAGTGAAATTATTGGATCGTAAAGGGTATAATGATAAAGAGATTGCCAAGATGTTAGGCGTCAATCCTTATCGTTTAAAATATATTCGTCAAGAAGGACAAGATTATGATTTAAATGAGTTATTACAATGTATTGATCAGTTATCAAAACTTGATGTAGCGATTAAAACGGGAAAAATGGATAAAAAAACAGGGTTAGAACTGTTTTTGATTAAGATATAGGAGGATTTATGGAATCACTTAGAGAATTATATAAAATTGGAGTTGGCCCTTCGTCTTCACATACTATGGGACCACAGCGGGCAGCTTTAAAAATTAAGGAAACTTATCCTGAGGCTAGTTATTATGAAGTTTATCTACATGGTTCTTTAGCTTTAACAGGTAAAGGTCATTTAACTGATTATATTATTGAACAGACTTTAGGAAAAGATAAAGTGAAAATTCATTTTGTCAGTGAAGCATTACCAAAGCATCCTAATGGTATGGTATTTGTAATTTACCACGATGATAAAGAAATTGATCGCGTTACGATTTATTCTGTTGGTGGCGGGGCGTTAATGTATGATGATGCTAAAATTGCCCCACCCAAGCAGGTTTATCCTCAAAATACATTAACGGAAGTTTTAGATTATTGTGATAAAAAAGGGATCAATTTATATCATTATGCTTTAGAGTTTGAAGATGAAGATTTTAAAGCTTACTTATTTGAAGTTTTAGATGCTATGTTTAGCTGTGTAGAAGCTGGACTTTCAACAACTGGTATTATTCCTGGGCGCTTAAAATTAAAACGGGTGGCTAAATCAATGTACCAGCAGGCCATTAATACCAGACGTTTAGGGGAACGGGAACGCTTATTAGTTAGCAGTTATGCTTATGCTGTTAGTGAAGAAAATGCTTGTGGTCACCAGATTGTAACCGCACCAACTTGTGGGGCTAGTGGGGTCTTGCCAGCGGTTTTATATTATTGTTATAAACAGTTGAATTTGCCTAAAAAAGAAATCATCAAAGCTTTAGCGGTAGCCGGAATTTTTGGCAATGTCATCAAAACAAATGCGACGATTTCCGGAGCCGATGGTGGCTGTCAGGCGGAAATTGGCAGTGCCTGTTCCATGGCAGCAGCAGCTTATGGCTGGATCTTAGAGTTAAATAACAGTTTGATCCAATATGCCAGTGAAATGGGCTTAGAACATAATTTAGGTCTTACCTGTGATCCAATTGGCGGTTATGTCCAAATTCCTTGTATTGAACGCAATGGTTTTGGGGCATTAAGAGCGATGGATGCGGCGATGTATGCTAAACAGCTAGGCTATTTAAGAAAAAATAAAGTTTCTTTTGATGCCGTAGTGCGGGTGATGAAACAAACTGGTAAAGATCTAAATAGTGCTTATAAAGAAACTTCATTAGGTGGTTTAGCGAAAGAATTTGGTTTTGAAGATGAAGACTAATTCTTTGTATATCCATATTCCTTTTTGTAAACAAATTTGTTTTTATTGTGATTTTTGTAAAGTTTTTTATGATGAAAAACAAGTTGATCAATATTTACAAGTTTTAAAAAAGGAACTAGCTGCTTTAAAGATTAGTGATCAATTGAAAACGATCTATATTGGCGGTGGAACGCCTAGTGCCTTAAACTATCAGCAATTATCATTATTGTTCGATCTGGTCAAACCGTATATAAGTAAGGAAACTAAAGAAATAACGATTGAAGTAAATCCAGAAACGATTGATGAAACCAAGATGCAAATACTAAAAGCTGGCGGTGTTAATCGGTTAAGTATTGGAGTAGAGACTTTTGATGATCAATTGTTAGCTAAGATCAATCGTCATCATCAAAGAAAAGATGTTTTGAATGTAATTGAACTGGCTAAAAAGTATCAAATAGATAATATTTCGATTGATTTGATGTATGGCTTACCTGATCAAAGCATTGATGATGTTAAAAAGGATCTGCAGTTTGCTTTAAACTTAGAGATTAAACATATTTCTTATTATGCTTTGATCTTAGAAAAACGGACCGTTTTAAATAACCTGCATTATCAGTCATTAGATGAAGAAACAGAATTGATGATCAATAAAATGATTGATGAGCAGTTGTGTCAAGCTGGTTTTAATAAATATGAAATCAGTAATTTTGCTAAAACAGGTTATCAGTCATTACATAATTTAGCTTATTGGCATTATGATAACTATTATGGGATTGGCTTAGGTGCCAGTGGTAAAATTGATGATTGTTTATATGAACATAATCGTAATTTAACCGCTTATTTAAAAGGTGAAAATACACTTGATAAAATAGTTTATAGTAAAGAAGAAACGATGTTTAATCATTTAATGATGTCACTTAGATTAATCAAGGGTTTGAATTTAAAGGAATTTGAACATCGCTACCAGCAAAGTATTTTTGATGTTTATGATCAGGCTTTAAATAAGCATTTAAATTTAAAGACATTAGTA
Organism: Thomasclavelia sp.; assembly: GCF_017889095.1. Lineage (GTDB taxonomy): Bacteria > Bacillota_I > Bacilli_A > Erysipelotrichales > Coprobacillaceae > Thomasclavelia. The sequence continues at coordinate 7,013 of NZ_JAGHEW010000361.1, forward strand.
ATCGAGGATGATTATTTACGTTGTAATAAAGAAGCGATTTATTTATTAAATGATATTTTGCTTGATTTTCTTTGATTTTGACAGTTAATTGTGCTATATTCGTATATTTATTTTGGAAAGACATAAAATAATTGCGAGAAATAGCAAATTAACTGTTTTTTTAATTTTTAGCACAAAGATGTTGACAGTGCTAAAAAAAGATGTATAATGTATTTAGCACAAAGGAAAGATGAGTGCTAAGGGTGGTGAAACAAGTGCTTACAGCAAGGCAATTATTAATATTTAAATGTATCGTCGATGAATTCATTGAAACGGCTGAACCAGTTGGATCAAAGGCATTGATGGAAAAATACCAGTTGCCTTATTCTAGTGCGACCATTCGAAATGAAATGAGTAATCTTGAAAATTATGGGTATATCGAAAAGACTCATACATCTTCAGGAAGAATTCCTTCAATTGAAGGATATCGTTTCTATGTTGATAATCTAACGAAACACGATTTAGATGAAGGAGTGAAACAGCAGGTAGCTCAGGTCTTTAGCGATCGGCATCGAAGCTTGAATGAAATCATTCAAGATAGCTGTGAAATGTTAAGTGAGCTAACTCATTTAACATCAGTTGTTCTAGGTCCTGATTCTAGTGCTGATAAGCTTCAGCAGATTTCGGTGGTGCCGTTAGGTGATAATCGCGTAACTGCTATTATTATTACTAGTCAAGGACATGTTGAAAACAAAGTTTTCGATATTAATCAAGAACATAAGATGGAAGATTTGATTAGTTGTGTTGGAGTTATGAATGATTTATTGATAGGAACGCCAATTGATCAGGTAGCATTTCGGTTAGAACGGGATGTAAAACCGATTTTATCTGTAAAAATCAAAGAACATGAAGAATTGTTCAATGCATTTTTAGAAGCGTTTGTTCGCTTTGCTTCAAGCAATGTATATTTTTCAGGTAAAGAGAATATGTTATACCAGCCTGAGTATAACGATGTAAATAAGTTAAGAAGAATCGTCAGTGCATTTGAAAACTCTCAAGTTTGGAATTTCTTACAACCTCTATCTAATGAAGAAGGGGTAACAGTAAGAATTGGTTCTGATTCACCAATTAATGAAATTGAAGATGTTTCAGTAATTTCGGCTTCATTTAAAACTGGTGAAACAACCAAAGGATCTATTTCAGTAATTGGACCAACCAGGATGCCTTATGAAAAAGTGGTATCTTTAGTAGAGTATATCTCAAAGAATATTGAAGATGCATTTTTTGAGGAATTTGATGAAACAGATGATGATTCGAACGATGAATAGAGGTGAGTGTAATGGCTGATAAGGAAAATAAAGTAGTAGATGAAACTTTAGAAGAAGAAACTGTTGAAGAAACAGTTGATCAAAACGGTGAAGAAACTAAAGAAGAATCGGTAGAAAAACAAATTAGTGATTTAATGGAAGAAGTAAATACTTGGAAAACTGATTATTATAAAGTATTTGCGGATATGGAAAATCTTAAAAAGAGATTGCAAAATGAACATGCCAATACAATGAAGTTTATGATGCAATCGTTTATTGAACAGTTATTACCGATTGTTGATAATTTTGAAAGATCATTGGCAATCGTTAATCCTAGTGATGAAATTAAAAATTTCCTAAAAGGTTATGAAATGATTTATTCACAATTGATGGATGTTTTAAAATCTCAGGGTGTTGAGGTAATTAAAGCAGAAGGTCAAGAATTTGATCCTAACTTCCATCAGGCAGTGATGACTGTCAAAGATGAAAATTTCAAACCTAATATGGTTGTTGAAGAATTACAAAAAGGATATATGTTAAAAGACCGCGTTATTCGGGCGTCTTTAGTAAAAGTAAGTGAGTAATAGGAGGAATGTTATTATGAGTAAGATTATTGGTATTGACTTAGGTACTACAAATTCATGCGTTAGTGTTATGGAAAATGGAGA
>NZ_JAGHEW010000362.1 GCF_017889095.1 Thomasclavelia sp.
ATTACTAAACCGATAGCTTTAGCTGCACCAGTTGAGTTAGGTACGATATTAACTGCAGCTGCACGAGCTCTTCTTAAGTCACCTTTTCTATGAGGTCCGTCTAATACCATTTGGTCACCAGTATAAGCATGTACTGTTAACATGATACCAGATTTGATAGGAGCTAACTTATTTAAAGCGTTAGCCATAGGTGCTAAACAGTTAGTTGTACAAGATGCTGCTGAAATAATAGTATCATCAGCTGTTAAAGTACCTTCGTTTACACCATATACGATTGTTGGTAAGTCATTTCCTGCTGGTGCAGAGATAACAACTTTTTTAGCTCCAGCATCAATATGTGCTTGAGATTTTGCTTTTGATACATAGAAACCAGTACATTCTAATACTACGTCTACACCGATTTCTCCCCATGGTAATTCAGCTGCGTTAGCTTTAGCATAGATTTTAATTTCTTTTCCATCAACTGTGATTGAATCTTCACCAGCTTCAACAGTATCAGCTAATGCATATTTACCTTGTGCTGAATCATATTTTAATAAATGTGCTAACATTTTAGGATTAGTTAAGTCATTGATTGCTACAACTTCATATCCTTCAGCACCAAACATTTGTCTGAATGCTAGACGTCCAATACGTCCAAATCCATTAATTGCTACTTTTACTGCCATTCTTTTTATTCCTCCTTGAATGTTCTTTTATGTTAATATTATATTCCAGAAAGCCAAGAAAAGCAACTATGAAAGTGTTTTCATTTGTATTTTTTAATTTAGTTACAATTTACTTGAATTTATCATCATAATTTACAATTATTTCTTACTTTTAATTCATTATTTTAAATAAAAATTAGCCAAAATGAATAATTATTAATTAAATAACTATACTTTAATACAGGAGGTTAGATAATGCATTTAGTTCCTACAGTAATTGAAAAAACAAATCAACGTGAATATGCTTATGACATTTATTCCAGACTTTTAGAAGATCGCATCATACTTTTAACTGGCACAATTGATGATAAGATGGCTAGCAGTATTGTTGGGCAATTATTATATTTGGAATCTTTAGATAATTCATCGGATATCTTTATGTATATAAATTCGCCTGGTGGCAGCATCAATGCTGGATTTGCTATCTATGATACAATGAATTTTATTAAATGTGATGTTTCTACAATCGTAATTGGAATGGCTGCAAGCATGGCAGCATTTTTACTCAGTGCTGGCAGTAAAGGCAAACGGTGCAGTTTACCAAATAGTGAAATCATGATTCATCAGCCTCTTGGTGCCTATGAAGGTCAAGCCAGTGATATTGAAATCAGTGCCAAAAGAATCATTCGTCAAAAAAATAAATTAAATCGAATTCTAGCTACCAATACTAAACAGCCTTTATCTAAAATCACTATCGATACTGATCGTGATTTCTTTATGGAACCCGATGAAGCTTTGGCGTATGGAATTATCGATGAAATAATTTAAGGAGCTTAATTAGCTCCTTTATTACGATATTGCATAGCAAGCAGGGCACTTAGCCAAAACATGCCACCTGGTAAACAAAATATGCAAAAATGATACCATTTTAAATTCTTAAATTTTTTAAACATCCAATACCTCATTTCAGTCTTTTCTAATATAATGACTTCACTTATAAAAGTCAATCTTTTTTTTCTTAAAGAACCTTAATTAAACTTGACATCCTTATAATATAGGAATACAATTACTTAGGAAACTAAGTAAAGGAGCTGGTAAGATGAATTCTAATTTACCTAAACAAAGTGTTGCTAAAAACATCAATAAACTATCTTATAAATTACGGCGAAAAGTAGATCAGTTTTCTAGTAAAAAAGAATTTAGCGGTTCTCAAGGAAGAACTTTACATTTTTTACTGGCCCAAAGTGATGATGTTTTTCAAAAAGATATTGAAGAAGAATACGGAATTAGGCCTTCAACGGCAACCGAAATATTAAAACAAATGGAAAAAAACGGTTTAATCACTCGACAACCAGTTTCTTATGATAATCGGCTTAAAAAAATCGTTTTAACGAATAAAGCTTTGACATATCAAGATCAGGTAATCAATGATTTAACCGAATTAGAAAACACTCTTACCCAAAATATTTCTAAAGAAGAATTAGATACTTTTTTAAAAGTATTAAATAAGATGATGGATAACATGGCTGAATAACTAATATTCACCTGTTATCCCATCTTTTAAACTATATAGTTAGGAAACTAAGTAATAAGGAGGTATATATGGATAAAACAAACAATTTTTCAACTGGTAAATTATTTCCAATGATTTTAAAATACTCTATTCCAGCTGCAATTTCACTCTTAATTACCGCTATCTATAACATTGTCGATCGCATCTTTGTGGGAAACTACGTTGGAACATCAGCTTTAGCTGGTCTATCAATTTGTTTTCCACTATCTTATATGATGATGGCATTTGCATTGACCTGTAGTGCGGGCGGCTCTTCTTTATTTAGTTTATTTGCTGGCAATGATGATCAAAAAAGTATGAACCGCTCTTTTGGTAATTCATTTATTTTAGTGATTATTTTTGAAATTATCTTAACGATTTTCTTATTTATTTTTGCTGATCCTATTTTAAAATTATTTGGTGTAACAAAAACTTCTTATTTATATGCTTATGATTATTATCAAATCGTTATTATCGGCTGTTTATTTCAAGGCTTAACGCAAGTATTTTGTGATTTTGTTCGTGTTTCTGGACATCCCATTTTAGGAATGATAGTAACTGGAATTGGTGCAATTACTAACATCATTCTTGATGCCGTTTTTGTAATTACTTTAAATTGGGGTGTTACTGGTGCTGCAATCGCAACGGTGATCGGACAAGTTGTTTCCGCTTTATTTGGTGGTTATTTAATCATCAAAAAGCATACCAAAGTAGAAATCAAAAAAGATACTTTTACTTTTGATTTTAGCTTATCTAAAAAAATTATCTCTTGCGGTTTTGCTTTTTGGATTGCCCAGATGGCAATGGGATTAATCAGCCTTGTTTACAATAGTCAATTAGGTAAATATGGCGATGATATTGCTATTAGTGTTTATGCCGTTGTCGCCAGTATCATGACTTTTGTCATTATGCCAGCTAGTGGTATTAGCCAAGGAATCCAGCCAATCGTTGGCAATAATTATGGCAGCAAAAACTATCAAAGAGTCATGGCTACTTTATATCAGGCTTCAGCCTTTTCCATTGGCATTACCTGCATCATTTGGTTAATCGTCATGTTTTTTCCTAAACAAATACTATTATTGTTTGGGGCCAGTGAAGAAATGCTAGCCATTGGAATTACCGGTTTACGAACTAACTTTTGTATTACCCCTACTTTAGGCTTTATCATGCTGGTAACGACTTTCTTCCAATCTATCGCTAAACCAGGACCATCAATTGTAATAACATTTTTACGGCAAATTTTATTTTTGATCCCATTTATTTATCTTTTTCCAATGTTATGGGGTATCAATGGTATTTTTATGGCTCAGCCAGTAAGTGATGCTTTAGCTTTAATCTTATCAATTGTATTAGTTATAAAAGAACATAAACATTTATTAAAAAGTGCCTGATCAGGCACTTTTATTATTTAAATCACCAAGTAAGATACCAACTCTCCTATTAGTAGATTGCTTAATTAATTATATGCAGTTAAAATGAAATTAGGAGGTTTAAACAAATGTATCAAGTTGATAATCAAAAATTTGGACTATTTTTAAGCAAAATACGGAAAAGTAAACAAATGACTCAAAAAGATTTAGCTGACAAATTATTTGTATCCGACAAAACCGTTAGTAAGTGGGAAAGAGGAAATAGTATGCCTAATGTTTCTTTACTTATTCCTCTTGCCGAAATATTAGAAGTAACTGTAACTGAGCTTTTACAAGGTGAAAAAACAAATCAAGAAACAGCTAATATGAATACAATTAATAATCCTACAGCAGTTATACAACAATCAAAAAAGAAATGGCGTTTTGTTTTTTTATTATCGATCATAGTTGTATTAATAGAAATACTTTTATTAGTAAACTTAAAATTTCCATTTACCCAAATAAGTGATAGTATATCATTTTCTATTTTTATGCTATTATTAGCTAGCTGGTTTTGTCTTTTTGCAAAAGACTTGTTACCAAACTATTATGATAAAGATAAAATTAATTTTGTTCATCAAGGAATTTTTAGAATTCATACAATTGGTTTATCATTTAATAATGGAAATTGGTCTTATATTTTAATAGTACTTAAAATATTTACATTAGCTGGTGCTGTTTTAACACCACTATTATGTTATCTAACTCTTTTATTAGGAAACATCATTTTATGGAATTGGTTAAAATATATTGCAATATATATTTTTATCATCTTATTGATCATGACAATTTATATCATTGGTAAAAAATATGAATAAGCAGTTAACCGTAAAAGATTAACTGCTTTATTGATTGTTTATTTTCCTTATCTATCATCAATTATCAATCAAATTGAAATATATTTGAGAAAATAGTGAGAATAATTTATCACCAATTTGAGACAATTAACAAGTCGAAATATGATAGAATATAGACAAGCAATAACTACTATTGCCCGCTGTTTTGAAAGGAGGAATATGTATGTCCTATTACATTTC
>NZ_JAGHEW010000363.1 GCF_017889095.1 Thomasclavelia sp.
AATCATGAAGGAAAAAATGTAGCAATGCGCTGTGATTTTACAATCCCGTTAGCCCGTTTTTATTCAACTAATAATTTTGATGATCAGGAAGCACGGTATTGTTATTTTGGGAAAGTTTATCGTAAGGAGATCATGCATAAAGGTCGTTCTAGTGAATTTTTTCAAGGAGGCGTGGAATTGATCAATAAACCAGGATTAAGTGGTGATCAGGAGTGTTTAACGATGATCTTGGAATCTTTACCACATCTAGGATTAAGCAATATTTTAATTGAAATTGGTTCAGCCCAGTTTTTTAATCGTTTGTGTTCATTAGTCGGTAATAAAGCTAATGAGCTTACAGAGATTTTAAAATATCTTAATATAAGTGCAATGAAACATTTTGTTGCTCAAAATGATTTTGCACCAGCATTAAATGAATTATTATTGAAAATTCCTGTTGCTTTTGGTGATATAAAATTATTGAATAATGCTCTTGAAAATATTAATGATCCGATTTTATTAGAGGCTTTAAATAATTTAAAGGAAGTTTATCAAAGATTAGGTAATCCTAAACAAATAATTTTTGATTTAGGCATGGTGCCAACGATGAAGTATTACACTGGTTTAATGATCAAAGGGTATAGTGATAAAAGCGCTCAGCCAATTATTTCTGGGGGACGCTATGATGATTTATTACCACGTTTTAATAAATCAGTTGGTGCGATTGGTTTTTGTTATCACATGAATCATATTTTAAAAGCCTTAGATAAGGAGGAAGAAAGCAATGATTAAAATAGCGATAACTAAAGGAAGAATTGAAAAACAAGTCTGTAAATTATTAGAAAAAGCGGGATTTGATATGGAGCCAGTTTTTAACAAAGACCGTGAGTTATTGATTGCAACTAAAGATGGGATTGAAATGATTTTTGGTAAAGCTAACGATGTCGTAACTTTTTTGGAACACGGAATCGTTGATATTGGTTTTGTCGGGAAAGATACGCTAGATGATAGTGATTTTGAAGATTATTATGAACTATTAGATTTAAATATTGGTAAGTGTTATTTTGCCGTGGCTGCTTATCCAAAATATCGAAATAAAAAATTTGTTCAAAGAAAAAGAATTGCGAGTAAATATCCTAAAGTAGCTAAAAGCTATTTTGCGAAAAAACAAGAAGATGTTGAAATCATTAAATTAGAAGGTTCAGTTGAATTAGGACCGATTGTTGGTATTAGTGATGCCATTGTTGATATCGTGGAAACAGGATCAACATTAAAAGCGAATGGCTTAGAAGTAATTGAAAAAATTAGTGAGATTTCAACTCGGCTGATTGTCAATAAAGTTAGTTTGAAGTTTAAAAAAGAGGAAATTATTAATTTGGTTTCTAAATTAGAAGCAGTATTGGAGGAAAAGTAATGTTGAAAGTAATTGATTATGATGGTAATTTAGAAGCAATTGCCACTAAATTAGATAATCGTAAAGAAAATGTTAGTCGTGAAGTAAATGAAGCGGTATTGAAAATCATTGATGATATCAATACTCGTGGTAATGAAGCTTTATTTGAATATTGTTATCAATTTGATGGTTATCAAATCAAAGATGAAAATGATTTAATTGTTAGTGAGGCAGAAAAAGAAGCGGCTTTAAAAGAAGTTGATCCGGATTATTTACGAATCTTAAATAGAGCTAAAAAACAAATTATTGAATTCCATCAAAATCAAATTGATAAATCATGGTCAATGTTTAAAGAAAATGGGGTCATCATGGGACAGATGGTGCGACCAATCAAGCGTGTTGCTTTATATGTACCTGGAGGAACTGCCAGTTACCCTTCAACTGTTTTGATGAATGCGATTCCGGCAAAATTAGCGGGAGTTAAAGATTTAGTGATCATTACGCCAGTTAAAGCCGATGGTAAAGTTAACCCAATTATTATTGCAGCAGCTAAAGTTTGTGGCATCGATACAATTTATAAATTTGGGGGTGCTCAGGGAGTTGCTGCGATGGCTCATGGTACCGAAACGATTGCAAAAGCTGATAAGATCGTTGGACCAGGAAATATCTATGTAGCGACTGCTAAAAAATTAAGCTATGGCTTAGTTGATATTGATATGGTAGCGGGACCCAGTGAAGTTTTAGTTATTGCTGATAAAAATGCTAATAGTAAATACATTGCGGCTGATTTAATCTCACAGGCAGAACATGATAAATTAGCTAGTGCAATGTTAGTAACTACTTCTAAAGAATTAGTAGTGAAAGTAAACGAAGAATTAAAACGCCAGGTTGCCTATTTATCTCGTAAGGAGATCATTGAAACGTCGCTTATAAATTATGGTGGGGCGATCGTAGTCAATGATCTTGATGAAGCTTTTGCGGTATCTAATTATTTAGCACCAGAACATTTAGAAGTTTTAGTCGATAATCCAGTTAATTATTTACCAAAAATCGAAAATGCTGGTTCTATCTTTTTAGGCGAATACTCACCAGAACCTTTAGGTGATTATATGAGTGGAACTAATCATGTTTTACCAACCGGCGGAACTGCTAAGTTTTATTCCGCTTTAGGGGTATATGATTTTGTTAAGTATTCATCTTACAGTTACTATCCTAAAAAGGTATTAAAAGAATTTAAAGACGATGTAATGACGTTTGCTAAAAGTGAAGGATTAGACGGACACGCTAATTCAATTGCGGTTCGTTTTGAGGAGGAAGAAGATGAGAACTAGTAAAATTGAACGAAATACGTTAGAAACAAAAATATTAGTGGATTTAAATCTTGATGGAAATGGTCAAAGTCAAATTGATACCGGAATTGGTTTTTTTGATCACATGTTAACTTTGCTAGCTTTTCATGGTAATTTTGATTTAAAAGTTAAATGTGATGGGGATCTAGAAGTAGATGGTCATCATACGATCGAAGATCTAGGAATTGCTTTAGGATTGGCTTTTAAAGAAGCATTAGGTGATAAACGCGGAATTAAACGCTATGGAGCGTTTACAATATGCATGGATGAAGCTTTGGTTACGACCAATTTAGATATTAGTAATCGTCCTTTTCTCGTTTTTAATGTTAATTTAACTTGTGAACGAATTGGTACTTTTGAAACAGAACTAGCAGTGGAATTTTTTAGAGCATTTGCTTTTAATGGCGGGATTACGTTACATATCAATGAACACTATGGTGAAAATAACCATCATATTGTTGAAGCTGTTTTTAAAAGTTTAGGACGAGCATTAAAAGAAGCTGTAAGTATTGATGAAAAAAATAAAGATAAAGTTATTTCTTCAAAAGGGGTATTGTAAAAATGGTGGTAATTATTGATTATAATGTTGGTAATTTAAGCAGTGTAACTTCAGCTTTTAAACGAATTGGCATTGATCCAATCATTACGCGTGATCCGGAAGTGATTGCTAAAGCGGATGCGATTGTTTTACCAGGGGTTGGTACTTTTCCGGTAGCGATGAATAATTTAAAGAAATATGGTTTGATTGATGTCTTGAAACAACAAAAAGAAGCTGGCAAATTGATTTTAGGAATTTGTTTAGGAATGCAAATTTTATTTGAAGAAGGCTATGAAGTACAAAAGACAGAAGGCTTAGGATTTTTAAAAGGAAAAGTAGAATATATGGATATTGATGAAAAGATTCCCCACATGGGTTGGAACCAGTTGCATTTTTGTAAAGAACATCCGATCCTAAAATATATTCATGAAAATGATGATGTTTATTTTGTTCATTCATATATGGCTAATTGTCCTGATGACGAGCTTGTTGCTTATAGCGATTATGGAAGCTGTAATGTTACGGCTTTAGTAGCTAAAGATAATGTAATTGGCTGTCAGTTTCATCCAGAAAAAAGCGGTGTAGTTGGGAAACAAATTTTAAAAGCATTTAAGGAGATGATAACATGTTAGTAATTCCGGCAATTGATTTAAAAGACGGTCAGGCGGTTAGATTATATAAAGGTGATTATCAACAAAAAACAGTTTATAGCACTAAACCTGAACAAATAGCTAAAGAGTTTGAAAATATGGGTGCTAAATATTTACATGTTGTTGATCTCGATGGGGCTAAAGATGGTAAATGTATTAATTTAGAAACAATTAAGAAAATTAAACAAAATACCAAGCTGAAAATCGAACTAGGTGGCGGGATTCGTAATTTAGAAACAGTAGCTTTATATTTAGATGAAGTTGGCTTAGATCGAGTTATATTAGGAACTGCAGCAATCAATGATCCTGAATTTTTAAAGGCAGCTTTAAAAAAGTATGGAGCTAAACGAATTGTTGTTGGTGTCGATGTCAAAGATGGTTATGTTTCAACTTCGGGCTGGTTAGAAACTAGTAATGTTTATTATCTTGATTTTATTAAAGAATTAGAAAAAATCGGAGTTGAATATATTGTTGCTACCGATATTAGTAAAGATGGCACTTTAACTGGACCAAATTTTGATATGTATGAACAGATAGCCAATATTTCAGATATAAATTTTGTTGTTTCTGGTGGTGTTAAAGACGCTAAAAATATTGAAGAAGCAGCGAAACATAATTATTATGCCTGTATTGTTGGTAAGGCTTATTATGAAGGTAAGATAGATTTGAAGGAGGTTATAGC
>NZ_JAGHEW010000054.1 GCF_017889095.1 Thomasclavelia sp.
ATTTATCTATATATGTCAAAAGAAATTTGTGAATTTGATGATCTGGATAATCGATATGAAAGATCTATTTTTTTATTAAATGAACATTTAGGGATAAATATAGAAATAGAAAAGATAAAAAGACCGGGATTAGTTGAGGTCCAAAAATTTGATGATTTTTATGATGATTTTGAAAATATTATGGATGAAATTATTCAAGAAAGAGGCAGTGAAGTAGAAATATTATGTAATGTATCTTCGGGTACACCGGCTATGAAAGCAACATTACAGATTTTGGCAGCATTATCGAAATATCGAATTACTCCGATTCAAGTGAGTGATCCTACTAAAGGTAGATATAAAAGGGATGTCGATTTAAATAATTATGATTTGGAATTCTTTTGGGAATTAAATGAAGATAATGAAATAAAAGAAAATAGAACTTATTTATCAGCTAATGATAAATTTAATTTTAAGATTCAAAAGGAATTGTTGGTAAATTTAATAAATTCGTATGATTATGAAGCTGCTTATAACATGGCAATGAGTTATAGATATCGAATTGATAAAAATCTTATCAGTTTATTAAAGTTTGCATTGAACCGTTATAATTTAGATAGTGAAGCAATATTAAAAGATCATAACCGTAATCTTTTACCTTATCAAGATAATGAAAAAGCAAAACTTTTTGAGTATGGATTATGGTTGAAGATAAAAAAAGAAAAAGGAGAATTGTTGGATTTTGTGCGTGGGGTAACGCCTTTTTTATATGGTGTATGCGCTTACACTTTTAAAAATATCCTTAATATAGATATATTGAATTACTGTGAACGTAAAGGAAAAGTTATGTATCTTACTAGAAAAGGGTTAGAAAAAGATGCAACTGGACTAGAGTTTCTTGAAATACTTGATAACCGTTATAAAGATAAACGCTATAGTGATACTTTTTTAAGTGAAAATCAAATGTTGACAATATTAAATGAAAAATTGGATAACTTTGATTTAAATTTATGTTTGAAGCAATTAAATAATTTACGTGTTGCAAAAAGAAATATTGCTAGTCATCAAATCACATGTGTTCGTGAAAAAGATATAATAAGTGATTTAGATAATAGTATGGATGATTATGTAAATATTATTAAAAAAGTTTTAGCGTGTTTAGGTTTTAGTACAAGCAGTTATTGGAATTCGTATGATGATATGAACTCATATATAATAGAGGAAATAAATAAAATGAGATAGGTGATAATATGGAAAAGTATAGTTTGATTGATGTGGCTTATGGAGCACTACTTCATGATATTGGAAAGTTCTATCAGCGTACATATATCAAATCAGATTTAAATGAACAAGAATTAGAAGTGACTAAATATAATAAGCAAGGTGATTTTCATAGTCATCTACATAGCGGATATACTTCAAGATTTTTAAATAAATATTTAGGGATGAATAATGAATTTGAAAAATTAACAAGTGAACATCATCATAATGATGAAACAGATCATTTCTTGAATATTATCAAAAAAGCCGATCATATTGCTTCTGCAATTGATCGTCAAGATGAAGAATATGATATGGAAACTAATAATAGAAAAGGTAGTTTTATTACTGCAAGATTGTATTCGGTATTAAGAGAAGTTGACTTTGGCAAGGAACGAAATGAAAATGCTGTCTTTGCTTTGTCTACTCTTAATGAAATGCATACACCTATTAGTAATTTTGTTCATAAGAGTATTGAAGATAGTTCTAAAGAATATAAAGAATTATTTAATCAGTTTGTCAAAGAAGTAGATCAAAATATCTTTTTGAAAAAAAGAATTGATTCGATTTCTTATCATTACATGTATAATTTAATGAATCATTATTTAGTAACTGTTCCAGCATCAACTTATGGTAATGTAAAATCATCAGTAAGTCTTTTTGATCATTTAAAAATCACGTCAGCTATAGCAAGTTGTTTATATGATGAAACATGTTATGAAAATGAAATGTTTTATATGTTAGAAATTGATGTTTCGGGAATTCAAAGCTTCATTTATCAAGTTATTGAAGGAAGTGGAACTAAACCAGGATTAGCCAAAGCACTTAGAGGAAGATCAATTCTAGTTGGTTTAATCACTAATGCCATATCTTATGCTTTTTTAAATGAGTTTGGTTTAACGGTAAGTAATATTTTATTTAATACTGGTGGGGGATCGATGATTCTTTTACCTTATAATAATACGGTTGAACAAAGAGTCGAAAAATTGTCAAAAAGAATTAGAAAATCGTTGTTTGAACTTTTCCAGGCAGATATTACTTTTGTTAATGCAATGATACCATTGAATAAAAAAGAATTAGAATTATTTCAAACTGATAAAGCTATTGAATTAAAAAGTCTTTTAGGTAGAAATAAAATGCAAAAATATAAAGATATTATTAAAGATGATGATTTTTTCTTTGAAAATATTGATATAAATACTAAATGCAATACATGTGGTCGAGTTTCTAAAACTAAACAATGTCCAATTTGTAAAGCAGTTGAAGAAATTTCTCAAGTATATACCAAAAATGATAGTTTTGGAATTGTTTATGATTTTGATAACAGTATAAAAATAGAAAAAATAAGTGATTTAGATTTGGGATTTGTTTCAATATCTTTTATTAATGATAAAAACATTTTTGTTAATAATAATAAAAACTGGTATGTTGACAGTATTAATAATTTTGGTTTTGGTAATGAAAAAATGTTATCAAGTCAAGTTCCTCTAAATTATTATGGCGAGATTTTGAATTTTGAAAAAATAATTCGATTAACTCCTGCTAAATACGGTGATGCTAA